>NZ_LPWD01000335.1 GCF_001723295.1 Methyloceanibacter marginalis | reverse complement strand
GCGTTCTTGCGCAACTTCTGTCATCGCCGCGAGGCGTCCGGCTGGAAGAGCGACAAGCACATGCGCGACACGGGCCCGTTCATCGGCATGTTCCACAACGGCCAGTGGACCGGACAGTATCAAGGCACCCATGCGCCGGCCGTCGTCTGGTACTCGCCCGACATGATCGACTGGATGAAGGCGAACCGCGCGGAAGGCGACGAGGAGAGGACCGAGACGCCGGTGCCCGACGGCGCCATCATGGTCAAGGAGATGTTCCCGCCGCCCACGTCCCACTGCAAGGACGCGGACCTCGTGCATCTGTTCCCCGAGAACGGCGGCGCCATCATGGTGCGCGCCAGCAAGGAATCCCGCGACGGCTGGTTCTGGGGCTGGTTCGGCTGGGGCGAAGGCGACTGGGCGCCGACCTGGCCGGCGACCTCGGCGCACGGCTACCCCAATACCGGCTTCGGGCTTTACTGCACCAACTGTCATTCATCCGCGCGCGACAACCAGACCTTCGCGTCTTTGCGCAACGTCAAGGGCGAGCCCGGCGAACCGCTGGTGTTCTTGAACCAGGACTTCTTCCTGGAGGATCACTTCCAGAATGACGGGACGCGCCTCGGCCAGCGTCTTGGCCAGCGTCGCGGTGCGCCGCCGCCGCAGCCGAAATTCGAAACGCTTCACGAAGAGGTCGCGACGGATGGCGACGACGTGGAGACGGCCGTCACCAACTTCAACCGGCGCCTGCGCAGCCGCAAGGATTACAGCGGCGACTTCGCCGAGATCTTCCAGCTCTTGAGCGGCGCGCCCAAGCCTGAAGGCGAGCCGCCCACCATGCCGTCGGAGACTTACGACCATGTGTGGTTCCCGGCCGGCGAGCCAGTGCGACATCGCGCTTCGTCACGTCCGACCAATGTCTCGGCTGTCACAGCGCCGGCGGCACCGGCCTCCAGTTCCACATGACCGAGCAAGGGCCGGAGCCGAAGCTCACCAACATCTCGCCTTACGGGACCTGGCGGAAGTCGCCCATGGGCCTTGCGGGGCGCGATCCCATCTTCTTTGCGCAGCTCGCCAGCGAGATCGAGACCTTTCACCCGGAGTCCAAATCCCTCATCGAGGACACCTGTATGAGCTGTCACGCGGTGCAAGGACACCGCCAGCACGCCATTGATAATTTTGCGGAGTCCGGCGCCTGCACGCCGCTTGCTCGCTCCGCACTCGATGCGGTGCCCTACCCCGCCGACAACCCGACCGCGCATCTGGCGAAATACGCGGCGCTCGGCCGCGACGGCGTGGCTTGCTCGACCTGCCACAGCATGGTGCTCGGCAAGGACGCATCGCAGAAGGTCGCGGACGGCGCGCAGAACGCCTGCGTCGCGGAGCGCCAGAAGGTCCTCAACCCGGGCCTGACCGGCCTCGCCAAGACCTTCACCGGCAACTTTCTGGTGGCGGAGCCGGCCGACCTCTACGGCCCCTTCGAGGACCCGAAGAAAAAACCCATGGAAGCCGCCACCGGCATGGAAGTCGCGCACAGCACCCACGTGAAGAGCTCGGAGATCTGCGCGAGCTGCCACACGGTGCATCTGCCCGTGCTCCACCGCGGCAAGATCGTCGGCCACACCTACGAGCAGGCGACCTATCCGGAATGGGCCTTCTCCGCCTATCGCACCGGCGAGACGGTGGACGGCGTCCTGCCGGGCGCAAAGGCGCCAAGGCGCAGTCCTGCCAGGATTGCCACATGCCCAAGAAGGACGCGAAGGGCACGCCCTATCGCAGCAAGATCGCCAGCATCCAGGAATACTCATCCTTCCCGCAGGCCGAGTTCACACTGCCTCCCGAGGACATCGATCTCGAACCTAGAGACGGCTTCGCCAAGCACACGCTGGTGGGGCTCAACCTGTTCCTCACCAAGATGGCCCAGCAATTCCCCGACGTGCTCGGCATTCGCACCGAGGACCCGATGCTGCCGTCGCGCCGGGGCGTCGATCCGCTCGTCGCCACCGAGCGCGCGATGCTGGAGCAAGCGGCGAACACCGCCGATATCGGCGTGGCCGAGGTGACGCGCGAAGACGGCACGCTCGCCGCCAAAGTGACCGTGCGCAACAAGGCCGGCCATAAATTCCCCTCCGGCGTCGCCTTCCGGCGCGCTTTCGTCGCCTTCGAGGTGCGCGACAAGCTTGGGCAGGTGCTGTGGGCCTCGGGCCGCACCAACAGCACCGGGGTGATCGTGGATGAGAACGGCGAGCCGGTCGCGGGCGAGCTGTGGTGGACGCAAGACTGCAAGTCGCGCATCGACCCGGCGGCGCGCGCGCACCAGCCGCATTATCAGGTCATCACCAAGCAATCCCAGGCGCAGATCTACCAGGAGATGGCGGCGAGCCCTGCCGACGTGGAGAGCCCCGCCTGCGGCGCGCACGCAAAGCCCGAAGGCCCGCTCACCTCGAGCTTCCTCTCCATCTGCGCCAAGGTGAAGGACAACCGTCTGCTGCCCCACGGCTTCCTGCCGCTGACAGCGCGCACCGAGATCGCGAGCGCGCTCGGCGCCAATGCGGAGCTCGCCGAGGACGTGGCGCCGGTGGGCACGGACGGCGACCCGGACTACGCCGAGGAGAACGAGAGCGAGGGCGAGGACGTCCTGCTCTATCAGGTCCCCCTCGATGAGATCGGCGGCGAGCCCGCCGAGATCCGCGCCACGCTCTACTACCAGGCCATCCCGCCCTTCTTCCTCCAGGACCGCTTTTGCACGGCCAAGGGCCTCGACACACAGCGGCTCTATTATCTCGCCGGCAAGCTCGACACCGCCGGCGGCCCGATCCAGAGCTGGAAGCTGAAAGTGGGCCAAACCGCCAAAATCGCCGTTCCCGAGGCAAGCGTTCCTTAAGGCCGCTCCCATAGAAGGACCCCGGCCATGGTGTTCAGCAGGAAAAATGCTGTAATCTAGAGCAACTACCCAAGCGGGCTGAGAGCGGCCCGCCACCAAAGCCGGGCTTAAGGGGACCGTATGACAGAGAAGCAGATGTTCGAGATTCCGACGGAGATGCGCGACTTCGCCGAGAAGAACGTGGAGCAGGCGCGTGTGGCCTACGGCCAGTTCATGGAGTTCATGAGCCAGGCCATGAATGCCTGGTCGTCCTCCGGCGGACCGGAAGCCGGCAACTTCAAGGCGATCCAGGATCGTGCCATCGCCTTCGCCAAGGAGAACGCCGAGCGGTCTTTCTCGCTCGCCAGCGACCTCGCCAAGGCCAAGGACATGCAGGAAGTCGTGACGCTTCAGAGCCGCTACGTGCAGACCCAGATGCAGACCTTCGGCATCCAGGCTCAGCAGCTCTCCTGGCTGATGGCCGACGCCTTCCGCAACATGCAGAACAAGGCGCCCAAGGGTTGGGACCCCAAGGACTGGACGCCCAAGTCCTAAAGAGCTGCCGCGTCAGTCGGCGTCGACAAACCGCACGGCCTTTTCATAGATCAGCAGGGCCACGCATCCTCCGACGCTTCCTGGCGAGTGCTTGGTGCCGGGCGGGTTGATGACGAAGCTTCCCGCCGGGTACGACCCGCGCTCATCATATTCATCGCCCTCGATGACGAGCATGTGCTCGTATCCCACATGTTCGTGGACCGCGACGCGCGCGCCGGGCTCGTAACGCAGAAGCACCGCCGCCCCGCCGCCATCCGGCTCACGATAAAACCAATGGGCCGTCACGCCTGGCCGGAACGGCTGCCAGTCCTCGCCGCGCAAGCTGCGCACATAGTCCTGAAGATTGGGAAGGCTCAGCGATGTGGGAAGCGCAAGCATGATCAGTCTCCGTTAGTCGCCGGAATGACCGTGCGCCGGCCGCGCCGACGCGTGAGGGTGGGAGTGGGCATGGTCTTGGACGTGGGCTGTTGCGCGACGTCGAACCAGGTGTCTTCCAGCCAGCCCAGGCCGAGCATCAGCCAGGTCGTGAAGAAGAACGGTGCGGAGAGGGTCTGGACCCCGAGATCGGCGATCGCGGGTGTCATGATCGTGGCAAGCAGCGCGCCGAGGATGGCAAGCCGAAGCTTGCCGCCGCAAAGCACAAACACCCCGACGGCGGTGAGGACGCCATTGAAGCCGTACAGACCGAGATTGACGCTACCGGCGTCGACGTCGCGGTAATAGTAGGACACGGCCGTGCCGATCACTGCGCCGATCACGGCGAGCACGGCATGGCGCCAGTTGCTGACAAGGACACCGATCACGAACAACACGCCCGACAGGATGCTGGGTGAGAACAGCGCCTGACCGAGGCTGAGCAACACAGCCCTCAGAGGATGAAACGTGTCGGGCGCGAGGACACCGAACTTGATCGGCCGCAGGACCTCAAGATCGGGCGCCAGCGCGTATAGCGTCCAGAACACGATCAGGAACGGTAAGACCAGGGTCGGAAATGGCAAGATCGCAAGGCATACCCGGACCAACACGATGGTGATGGCGACGCAAACGACGAGCACCACCCACATGCCGAGATTGGTCCAGCCGGTTTCGAAGAATGCAGGCAAGGCAAGCGCGATGAGGCAAGGATTGAGACCGGTAAGCCCCGTCGAAAGAACCGCGCCTTTGTCGCCCATCAACATGCGACCGGCCGGCGCCATGATGCCGGCCACCAGCAAATAGCCGAAGGCGATCGGCGACGCGACCAGCACGGCCACCAAGAAGAACACGCCGGTGAGCTCGTTGCTTTGAAAGCAGAGCTGCGAGCAGCCCCGCAGCACGAGCCGCCAGTACGGAACATGGCCCGCCTCGATGGGCGGGAAGACGGTGTCGACGAGTGGCTTCATTCACAGAATCTCGTCGGCCCCAGACGCCTGTTTAAAGCGCTGGGGACGATCACTCTGCTAGGCAGCGAAAGAGGTGGCTGAACGAACCTGCCCAGGCTGCTCCTTCGCCAATAGATCCAATAAGGCATCGGATTTGCCGGTCCAGCCAACAATGCCGCCCTGCGCCACCAGCGCCCGCAGCGTGACCTCCTTGAACTCGGGGAAGTAGCTGTCGGTACCGTCCTCGATCAGGATGCAATCGTAGCCTCGGTCGTTGGCGCAACGCATGGTCGTTTGTACGCAGACCTCGGTCGTCACGCCTGTGATCACCAAATGCGTAATCTTCCGAAGCTTCATGTAGTCGTCGAATTCGGTGTTGTAGAACGTGTCCTTGCCGGGCTTCGAGATCACGAGCTCCCACTCGGCCGGATAGCACTCGGGGATGAAATCCGAACCCGGCTCGCCGTCGATCAGGATGCGCCCCATCGGTCCCTTGTCGCCGATCTTCAGTTTGGGGTTGCCGCGGTTCCGCTTGGCGGTCGGCAGATCGGAGAGATCCGGCTTGTGGCATTCCTTGGTGTGGATGATCGGCAGCTCGGCCTTGCGAAAGGCTTCCTGGAGCTTGGCGATGACCGGGATGCAGGGCTGAAGATTCTTGATGTTGTCGCCGAGCGACTCTGCGAATCCGCCGGGCTGACAAAAATCTTTCTGCATGTCGATGCAGACCAGAGCGACATGGTCGAAACTGAAGTCGTAGTGAAATGGCTTCGCGTCAATGATCGGCATGTCGTTCCCACTCCCGTTGTTGAGAACCGATGGCTCGACGATCGTCGCAACCATGGAATGCGAAGTCTTGACCGCAACGACTTAAGATTGATTTTAAAAAACCCGGAGCATTAAGCGGATTGGCCCGTCGAGACTAAGCGGCCTGCCGGCCCTCCGCTTGGGCGCGCACCAGCCGGTGGACGAAGCCGAGCTTCTCCACCACGGCCGCGTGCAGGACCTCCGGCACGACGTCGATCAGGCCCATCTCGCGGTTAAGCTCGTTGAGCACGAGCCCCAGCCGCCGATACTGGCCGACCATGCCGCTGAGATTGTCGAAATCCACCGCGCCGATCAGGCTCATGTTGGAGGCGGTGTCGAGCACGCTGGTGATGTCGAGATAAAGCGCGAAGGTCTCCGCCCAATCCTCCCAAGGATGCATGGTGGCGTAGGCGCTGACGAAGCGGTCGCGCCAATCGAGCGGCGGTCCATTCGCGTAGTGACGCTGGAGCGCCTCGCCGTAAGGCGGGTTCTGGTGGTCGCCGAACACGCGCTTGAAGTCATCCTCGCAGCGACCGCGCACCAGCAAGTCCCAGAAATAATGGCCGATCTCGTGGCGGAAATGCCCGATCAGGGTGCGGTGGCTTCGCCCATATCCACACGCAGCTTTTCGCGCTCCACGCTGTCCGCCTCGCGGATATTGATGGTGATCTTGCCGTCGGCGTGGCCCGTATAGACGCGCTCGCCGGCGCCCATCCAGCGCCACACGCCCTCCGAGGGGATGGTATCCGCCTTGAAGTCGAAGGCGAGCGGCGGGTCGAACCCCTCGTCCGCCGAACCGTACGGCAAACCCAGAAAGTCGAGCGTATAGAGCAGCCGGCGCTTCGCCGCCTCGAGCTCCGCCCAGCGCTCGCGGTTTCCCGGGACCGACAGGTCGGGGATGGTGCGGTTGAAGCGGCAGGCGTCGCACAGTCCGCCATTGGCGGGCGGCGCCGGAAGACAACGGTTGCACACATGCTCAAACGCGTAGTTCGTGCATTTGACGACCGTGGCCCCGCACCCCGGCATTGGCGCATCGATAGGTGCCGTCGCCCAGCGACTCGAGCGCGGCGATGGCGCGACAGGAGGGGCACCGCCCACTTCCCGGAAGCAGTTCTCGCAAGCCACGTTCTCGAAGAACAGCGTCTGCCCGCAGATGCAAGAGAAGGTCCGCATTGCTGCCCCTACTCCGCCGATGGCGCCGGCTGACCCGGCTCCGCCGGCTGGGCTAATCGGGCCGGCTCCTCCGGCCATGGCAGGATCGGCACGGCGCTTACCGCGTTCGCCGGCGAGCCGTCGATGATCTTGGAGCTGATCGCGAGATAGACGAGCGCGTTCCGCTTCAGGTCGGGAATGCGGTAGATGCGCGTCTTCTTGAAAAAGATGCTGGTCTTCTCGGTGAAGGCCTCTTCCCGCTCCGGCAGACTCTTCAAGTCCACGGAGATCGGGCCCATCTGCCGGCAGGTCACCGAAAAGTTGGAGGGGTCCTCGTTGAGCCCGAGCGGCTGACCCCAGCCGCCTTTGCGCGCCTGGCTGATATAGCAGGTGACCCCCGGCACTTTCGGATCGTCGAACTCGCTGATGCACACCTTGTCGTTTGGCGACAGGATGCGCAGGGTCGTCGAGACGCATTCGAAATCCTCGGCCTGCGCGAGGCCGGGCGCCGCGACAGCCGCGATCCACGCCGCGAGCATGAATCCGCAAGCCCTGAAAACGATTTGCATTTCGGCCGGCCTCTCGGTGAAGGGGTGACGGCGCGCTGACTCAACGCGCGCAATAAAGGTAAGGTTCGCTTCGCCAAAGAACCAGAGGGGCACGACGACGCGCGGCAGGCAAGGTTATCGGGTCAGCCGCCGCTTGTTGGCGCGGACGCGCGTGCGATAGCCGCGCACGACTTTTTCGGCGGAGCCCCCGGTGGCCACGGTCATTGCCGCGTCCACGAGGGCCGCGCTCTTCTCGGTCACCATTCGGGTGGCCTCGGCCTGGGCCAGCGCGCCGCCACGGGCGAGCCTCATAGCGCGCAAGGACATGACGACCTGTGCCTCCTGCCAAGCTTGCGCCGAGGTGAAGGCCAGCTTCATCCACGCCGCCAGCATGGCCGGCGCTAACGCCGCGCTGTCGTCAGCGCACCGAACAGGAAGCCGATGCCGAGCGCGATGCCGATGGCTGCGAGCGGGTTACGTCTCACCGCGGCATGCGCTTCGTCATACGCGTCGACGGCCATGTCCTGCGCGTCGGCGGCCATCGTCTGAGCCCTGTCTTGGGCCTTGGCGAACTGCGCTCCGGCCTTGTCGGAGAATCGTTCGGCGGCATCGCCGGCGTCCTCGGCCATCGATCTGGCTGTGTCGGCGGCTTGGCGAGCGGCCGGCGAGTTGGCGGCGTTGCGGAACGTGTCTTGGGGTGTCGGCATCTTTTTGTCCTCCTGATACGCGGGGCGGCAAAAGGCGGCACCGGCCCTAATCAACGTCCGGCTTCGCGGTCTGTTCCGTAAAACGGCAAGGAGAACGTTAATCGTCGCAGAGGGAGACGAACTCAAGCCCCTGCTCGGTGCAGATGGCGAACGCCTCGTCCTCGCTGTCGGCCTCGATAAGGACCAGCAAGGGCCCTTCCAGCGCGCAGAAGGTGACGCGCCGCTTGGGCGCGGTCCGCGCCGACACGCGGACGACGCTCACGCTCATGCGCTCGGTCGCAAGCCTGGATCGATCTGCCATGACCGGAATCATGCCTGATTCGCAAAAGTTTGACTCGCGTTTTTGAGAGCGACCTAGCGGAACAGACCGCCGAACAGGCCGCGGCGCTCGCGCCGGGGACGGCGGTCCCGGAAGAGGTCGAAGTCTTCCGCGCGCCTCACATTGCGGCGTTTGCGATTGTTGCCGCCATCGCCGCCCGAGAAGGCGCTCTTGGCGATCTTCACCTTGCGCTGGCGCGTCTCGGCCTGGAAGGCGCGATCTGTTGAGGCTTCTTCTCGAAGCCCTTATCGGTCTCGATCGCCTCGCGCATGAAGGTGACCCAGATCTCCGCGGGCAGGCTGCCGCCGGTCACCCGCTTCATCGGCTTGAAGTCGTCATTGCCGACCCACACGCCGACCACGAGATTGCCGGCGAAGCCGATGAACCAGGCGTCGCGATAATCCTGGCTGGTGCCCGTCTTGCCATAGGCGCGAATGGGCAGCCGCGCCCGCCGCCCGGTGCCGCTCTCCACCGTCCCGCGCAGAAGCGTCTGGAGTTCTTTTTGCTCGTTGAGCCGCCAGCGGCCTGCGCCCCGCGGCGGGGCGCCGTTAGCATCCGCCTCCTCGAATCCGGTGATCGCCCAGGCTTCACCGGATATGCGCCGGCATCGACCGCGGCGAAAGCGCTCGTCATTTCGAGGAGCGTGACTTCGAAAGAGCCGAGCGCCAGACTCGGCCGCGCCTCCAACGGCGTCGAAATGCCGAGGTCGCGCGCCGCCCTGATCACGGGCTTGCGCCGCATGGCCTCGGATAATTGCACCGAGACCGTATTGAGGGACGAGGCGAAGGCGCGGCTCATGGGCATGGCGCCGCGGTAGCGGTGACCGAAGTTCTTCGGTTCATAGCTGCCGATGCGGACCGGCTGATCGACGACCGTGCTGTTGGGCGTGAGCCCGGCGCGCAACGCCGCGAGATAGACGAACAGCTTGAACGAGGAGCCCGGCTGCCTTTGGGCCTGCACCGCGCGGTTGAACTGGCTCTGGTCGTGGTCCGTCCCTCCGACCATGGCGAGCACCCGCCCGTCGGGTCGCATCACCACCATGGCCGCCTGGGAGACGTTCCGCGCCTTGCCCTCCTTGGCGAGGACCTTCTCCACGGCCTCATCGGCCAGCCGCTGGAGCGCGGGATCGAACGCGGTGTAGACCGGCAAGGGAGAGTAATCGCCGGTGCGTGGCAGCTCGATCGTGCGGGAAACCCAGTCGGCATAATAGCCGCCCGCGGAGTTCTCGGTCTTGATTTCGGGCAGGACCGGGGCAAGGTCCTTTCGGGCTTCAGGCGAGAGCTTTCGCGTGTCGACCATGGCATCGAGCACGTCACTCCCGCGCTGCCGGGCGGCCTCGGGATCGCGATTGAGCGCAGTCGGAGACTTCAGAAGGGCCACGAGGTAGGCCGATTGGGGGATCGTGAGGTCCGGCACCGTGGTGCCGAAATACTGTTTGGCGGCGGCGCGCAGGCCGTAGCAGCCTTGACCAAAATAGGCGCTGCTCAAATAGCGCTCGAGGATCTCGTCCTTGCTGAGCCGAAGCTCGAGCGACAGCGCGAGCCAAGCTTCCTTCCGCTTGCGCTCCATCGTGCGGTCGCTCGACAGCAGCGAGTACTTCGCCAGCTGCTGGGTGATGGTGCTGCCGCCTTGCACGATACGGCCCGCCGCGCGGTTCTCCATCGCGGCCCGGGCCAGACCGATCGGGTCGATGCCGAGATGGTAGTAGAAGCGCCGGTCCTCCATCGACAGCAGCGCGTCGATGAAATGCTGCGGAACCTCGTCGAGCGAGACCGGCTCGGCCACGCATCCGCCGCGCCGCGCGAACGGCTTGCCGTCATTGGTGTGAAGCACAAGCGTCCGCTGGCTCGCCGGCTCGAGCGCCGTAAGCGAATAATCCTCGACCGGTGCCGTGAGGAGCAGATAAGGCACGGCGATCAGGCCGCTGGTCACGAGGAAGCCCGTGAGCAGGACCGACACCGCGGCGGTGCCGCGCCGTCCGGCTCTCCTCATGCTCCTCGGAATAGGCATCATGGCGCCCTCTGGTGAAAAGCCAAAGCGGCGCTAACGGATCGTCGTTTCGGCGGCCTCGGCACGGCGCGACGCAGGCGCAATGCTTTTGACATACGCGTCGAAGACCCAGCCGGTCTCACCCGAGTCCGGCTCGGACACCTCGACCCACTGGCCCTCGCGCGATTCGACGCGAAGCTTTGTGCCGGCAAGCTGCACCCTGATAACGGCGTTAGCGCTGGAGGGACCTTGGCGCATGTTGACCGCATCAACAACCTCGACCCAGCTTTGGCGCTCCTCCGCCTCCCGGGCGACCCGTTGGGGATCCGAGCCGAGCAGAGCCGACTGCGGACGCGCCTTGGTGGCGCGGACAGAGGCGATGGTCTCGGTCTCGGAGGCGGAGGGCGAAGGCACGGGGGCAAAGCTCTCGCCTGCAAGCGATAACCCCAACACGCAGACACCGCCAGCGGTGACCAGCAGGAGCCTGAAACGGCCGAATATTTCGTGATTGGGTGCACGGGTTCTGTCTTATGACGCCAGCATTGTTCTGTCCTCACAAGGTCAACTCGTGGGTTAAGAGACTGTTCCCCGGCGAGACCCGGCGAAGCCCCGGCCTAAGCCAATTGCCAAGGCCTGAATCCTCAAGGTAAAAATGCTTCGTGGGGAGAAGCGACGCGAGCTTCGAGGGACAGGGCAGAGTCGTGGCGCAAACTGCGTGCCGATTTCTGGCCTGGGTCGATCGGGGCGGACATCCGAGGAAACACTCAAGGATGGCGGTTCGGCGCTGCGCGATCAGCCCGGGCCTCCCTGAAAGACGGAAGGCCCAGATGACGCACAAACGACTGATGGCGCTCGCAGGCGCTTTGCTCTTCTTGTCCGCCGCCCCGGCCCTGGCGGCCCCGTGCGGCAACAATTCCGCCGGCTTCGAGCAGTGGAAGCGGCAATTCGCGCAAGAGGCCAAGGCAACGGTATCGGCCAGCGCGGCATCAATGCCCTGATGAGCACCGGCTATGCGGCCGGCACCATCCGGGCCGATCGTGGGCAGAAAAGCTTCAAGCTCTCTCTGGATCAATTCATGAAAAAGCGCGGCGCCGCGACCATCGCCTCCCAAGGCAGAGGCAAGAAACGATCCAACGCCGCGCTGTTCAACGCCATCGAGCGGCAATACGGCGTGCCGGCCGGTCCCTTGATCGCCATCTGGGGCATGGAGACCGCCTTTGGACGCTATATGGGCAATCAGCACACGCTCTCCGCTGTCGCCACGCTCGCTTATGACTGCCGGCGCCCGGAATTTTTCACGGGCACCTTTACGCGGCGCTTCAGCTCATCGACCGCGGCGCTTTGAACCCCGCGCAGCGCGGCGCCATGCATGGCGAGGTGGGTCAGACACAGTTCCTGCCGAAATCCATTTTGCTGTATGCGGTGGACGGCGACGGCAACGGCCGCGTCGACCTCAATTCCACCGCCGACGCGCTCGCCTCCACGGCGAACTTCCTGCGCGGCCACGGCTGGCAGCCCGGCGCCGGCTATCAGCCGGGCCAGCCCAACTTCGCGGCCATCCAGGGCTGGAACGCCGCGGGAGTCTATCAGCAG
>NZ_LPWD01000334.1 GCF_001723295.1 Methyloceanibacter marginalis | reverse complement strand
CGAGAAGCCGGTGCAGGATTTCAAGGTCAACGGCGAGTACGTCAATACGCCGGAGAAGGGCGTCGTCGGCATTCCGTTCCTCGACGAATATGTGGAGCAGGCCGCGCTCGAATTCCTCGACGAGGCGTCCAAGTCCGACAAGCCGTTCTTCATCAACGTCAACTTCATGAAGAACCACCAGCCGAACATGCCGGCACCGGAGTTCGAGCATAAGTCGATCTCGAAATCGAAATATGCCGATGCCGTCGTGGAGCTCGATACACGGGTCGGCAATCTGCTCAAGAAGCTCGACGAGCTGGGCTTGGCCGAGAACACCATCGTCTTCTACACGGTGGACAATGGCGCCTGGCAGGACGTCTATCCCGACGCCGGCTACACGCCGTTCCGGGGCACCAAGGGTACGGTCCGCGAAGGCGGCAATCGCGTTCCCACCATGGTGCGCTGGCCCGGCAAGATCGAAGGCGGTTCCAGGAGCGACGATGTCCTCGGCACGCTCGATTTGATGGCGACCTTCGCCTCCGTGGCCGGCGTGGACCTGCCGAAGGAGGACCGCGACGGTCAGCCGATCATCTTCGACAGCTACGACATGACGCCGGTCTGGACTGGGAAGGGTAAGTCGGATCGTCCGGCCTGGTTCTACTTCACGGAAGATGAGCTGTCGCCGGGCGCGTGCGTGTGGACCAGTTCAAGTACGTCTTCAATCTCCGCGGCGCCGACGGCGCGGAGACGGGCGGTCTCGCGGTCGACACCAATCTCGGCTGGAAAGGGGCGAGCGAGTATGTCGCCACCGTGCCGCAGGTGTTCGATCTCTTGGCGGACCCGCAGGAGCGCTACGACATCTTCATGACCACGTTCACGGAGAGTACCTGGGCGGTCGTCCCGGCCAACGAGTCTGTGGCGAAGCTGATGAAGACTTACGTGAAGTACCCGCCGCGCAAGCTACAGAGCGAGACCTATACAGGGCCGATCACCATCTCGAAATACCAGCTGTTCAAGTCCCTCCAGGAACAGCTGGCCAAGGATGGTTTCAGCATCGGCCTGCCTACGGGTAACTAAGCTATAAGACGGGCGGCCCGGCGATGGGTCGCCTGTCTTTTTTTGAGCTAATATCTCCACGCTTACCAAGGAGAGGAACCCCTATGAAGCGAATGAGTCATCTATTGGTTTGCTGCGCGCTCGCCGTCTTGGCGGCCGGGGCAACCGCGTCTTACGTGCAGGCCCAGCTGGGGAGTGGCCGGGCTTTGCTGATCTACAAGGAAGGCGTGACGCCGGAACAGGAGAACAAGGACCGCGCGGCGTGCAACGAATGGGCGATCCAGCAAAGCGGCTTCGATCCGTCGGCCATCTTCGCGGCTCAACAGGCTGGCGTCAGAACCAGGACGATCTTCGAGGTCGCGGGAGCGATGGACATCGCGACCGGCGGCGCGGATCCCCGCTGGGGATCGGGCGCGTTTGGTGGTGCGACCACGTCCGCCGACAAACGCCGCCTCGCCGAGCTTTACAACGCCTACCTCCGGGCCGGGGCGCTTTGCCTTGAAGGCCGCGGTTACGCCGTTGCTAGATAGGAGCCAAACCATGCGATCTGTGATTTTGAAAGCGGGCCTCGGGCTCCTCTGTCTGTTCGCCGTGCCGGCGTCCGCTTCGGCGGCTAGCGGCACCTATACATGCGCCTTCACCGACATCTTTGAATGCGTGGACGTGGAGGGCTGCAAGCGCGTGCCCAACGACGATGTCAATCTCCCGCCCGTGCTCAAACTCGACTTCGACAAGAAAGTCATGACCTCGGACGATCTGGACCAAGACCCGACAGACATCGATATCAAGGAGATGGTGGAGGCGGGCGATCTCGTTCTGCTGCATGGGATTGGCCGCAACGAAGTCTCGCCGCGCTCCTTCAGTGCGGCCATCTCCACGAAGACCGGAAAGTTCCACGCCGGCATCACGACCGGGGACGCGACGCTCGCCCTGGTCGGTGATTGTGTGGACGGTCTCTAAGCGGAATACGGGTAACGGCGGGCGGGTATTCAACTGCCCGCCGTTCCAAGACTCAGCTGGCGCGTTGCAGCCCAATCAAATCGGCTAAGGGTATCCGGGGCCGGGCCTTGGGAGGCTTCGGCTGCTCGGCCTTCGGGGCTTGCGGTTGCGGCTGCGCTTTGGGCACGTCCGCCGTGTTGCCGAGGCGCTTCGCTTCGGCGCCGATGAGCCTATTCACGGCCTCAAGGTTGGCCTTCAAACCCTTGAGTTTGCTCTCATGCTCCTTCTCGATCTGCTCGACCTCACGATCGAACGCGGCGCGCGCGGAACTCATCTGGTTGCTAAGGAAATTGATGCGCTCTTGCAAATCTTCGCGGATGTCACGCATTGACGGTTCCCCTCTGATGTGGATTCGGCAGGGCCTTAACGATCATGCCGATCGTTGGGTTCCCTCCAGGGCCGCATCAAGGCGACAGGACGACGACTTTGGGGTGTGGACTTGCCGGCGCCTTCGCGCTTCCCTGCCAGCCCCAACGGAAGCTTGAGAGAGACGGTGGCGCGCCGCAGATCCAAATCCTCGCCGCGGGCAAAGGCTTCGAAGCCGCTCGCGCCCAGCCCAAGGCGCCTGAGAACGAAGGCGACGCCCCGCCACGCCATAAGTTCAGGTTGTGGATCGCCGCGGGGCTCGCGGCCGTCGTGGTCGTTGCGGCGGGGCTCGGGCTGGACTATCTCGCGCGCGCGCCCTCGAAGCCCGCGGAATTGGCCCCTGAGAACCTTGCCTTCGTCGGCACCGAGACCTGCATCTCCTGCCACCAGGATCAAGCCGCCCTGTGGAGCCCGTCGCAGCATGCCCACGCCATGGCGCACGCGAACGACGAGACCGTGTTCGGCGATTTCGACGATGCCACCTTCGAGTATTACGGCACGACATCGCGCTTCTTCAAAAAGGACGGCAAGTTCTATGTGGAGACCGACGGGCCGGACGGGACGCTCGGCACGTTCGAGGTCAAATACACCTTCGGGCTCGAACCCTTGCAGCAATATCTCATCGAGTTTCCGGACGGACGCGTTCAGGCGCTGACCATTGCCTGGGACAGCCGGACCGAGGAGGAGGGCGGCCAGCGCTGGTTCCACCTCTATCCGAACGAGCATATCGGCCACGACGATCCGCTCCACTGGACCAAGCTGAACCAGAACTGGAACTTTATGTGCGCCGAGTGCCATTCGACCGGCGTCGCCAAGAACTACGACCCGAAGACGGACAGGTTCCACACCACTTGGAAGGAGATCAGCATCGGCTGCGAGCCTGTCACGGCGAGGGCTCGGCCCATGTGGCTTGGGCGAAAGCATGGTCGCCGTTCGGCAAGGACGACAACGCCATGGGCCTGCTCGCGCGCTTCGATGAGCGGAGCGGCGTCACCTGGACGCGCGATGGGCCGACGGGGCAGCCCAAGCGCAGCACGAAGCCCGAGCGATTGCGCAAAGAAGTCGAGATGTGCGGGCGCTGCCATGCGCGGCGCGGCATCATCTCCGAAGCCTTCGCGCCGGGCAGGTCGCTGTCGGACAGCCATCAGGTCTCGCTCCTCGCACGCGGGCTCTATCAGGCGGACGGGCAGATGCTGGACGAGGTCTATAATTACGGCTCGTTCAAGCAATCCAAGATGTTTGCCGCGGGCGTCACCTGCAGCGACTGCCACGACCCGCACAGCGCCAAGCTTCGCGCCAAGGGCGACCAGGTCTGTCTGCAATGCCATGCCGGCAGCTATGCGGAAGTCAGCCACACGCATCACGAGGCGCCGACGCGCCGTCCTGCGTCGCCTGCCACATGCCGGCCCGGAAATTCATGGTCATCGACGTGCGCCACGATCATGCCTTTCGCGTGCCGCGCCCCGACCTGACCGAGACCCTCGGCGTCGACAATGCCTGCACCGATTGTCACACGGACAAGTCTGCCGGTTGGGCGGCCGCGGCCATCGAGAAGTGGTACGGTCCGGAGCGCAAAGGCTTCCAAGACTTCGGCCCGGCCTTCCATGCGGCCTGGTCCGGTGCCCCGGACGCGGCAACGCTTCTCGCAAGCGTGGCCGCCGACAAGGCTACGCCGGCCTTCGCTCGCGCCAGCGCCCTTCAGGAGCTCGCGGCTATCCGTCCAGGGAAACCGCAAGCTTGGTGCGCGATGGGCTCGCAGACCCCGATCCGCTGGTGCGTCTTGCCGCCCTCGATCATTTGGAGACGGCGCCGCCCAACCAGCTCTGGCCTCTGATCGCGCCGCTCCTCGACGATCCCGTGCGGGGCGTCCGCATTCAGACCGCGTTGCTGCTCGCCGGCACGCCAAGCCAAGGCCTCTCCGAACGGGACCGGACGCGGCTCGCGAAAGCGGAGAAGGAATTCGTCGCGGCGCAAATGCTCAATGCCGACCGGCCGGAATCGCGCGCGCTGCTCGCCCGCTACTACGCACGCAAAGGCGAGGTCGCCAAAGCCGAAGCCGAATACCGCGCGGCGCTGCGTCTGAGCCCGCATTTCGCGCCGGCCGCCGTCAACCTTGCCGATCTCTACCGCCAGAGCGGCCGCGATCAAGACGGCGTCGCCGTTCTGCGCGAGGCGCTCGAGCTCTCGCCGGACGATGGCGGCCTGCACTACGCGCTTGGCCTGGCGTTGGTGCGTCTCAAGAAGCCCGACGAGGCTGTCGAGGAACTGCGCATGGCCGCAGCGTTGGAGCCCGGCCGCGCCCGCTATGCCTATGTCTATGCGGTCGGGCTCGAATCGACCGGCAAGCGCGCCGAGGCGATCGCGGTATTGGAGGAGAGCCTGCAGCGTCATCCAGGCGACCGCGACACGTTGCTGGCGCTGATCAACTTCTCCCGCGCGGCCGGCGATCCGGCCGCCGCGCTCCGCTATGCCGAAAAGCTCGCGGCGATCGAGCCTGACAACGAGGGTCTCAAACGAATGATCGCCACGCTCAAGGAAGAGCTCGGCGGGTAGGAGAGGCGCGTCAAATGGCTTGCGCCTGAACGATCAGCCAAACGCCGAACAGCAGAACCAAGGCGGCGCTGCCGATTTCCAGCCCGCGCCCGAGCCGTTCGCGCAAGCCTTCCGTGCGCGAGAAGAACGCCATCAGCCGTCCGCGTGACACGGTCGCGGTGACCGCCACGGCTGCGATGGTCACGACCATGCCGGCGGCCATGGCGGCGATCACCACCAGTCCGGCGCCAAGCAGGCCGCGGGCGAGCGCGTAGGCCATGATGAACGTCGTCAGGGGGCAGGGCACCAGCCCTGTCACGAAAGCCAGAACACGGCCATTACCGGAAGGCGCATGCTCATGGGCGAATGCACTCGCCCGCCACAGTAGGAACGCGCCGATCAATACGATCAGCGCGCCGCTCGCCGTCTCGAATTGCGGTGTGCGCCCGCCATACGCAAACGCTCTGCTGATGACCGCGAAGCCCGCAAGAATCAGCACGATGGCGATGCCGACATGCGTCAGCGCCAGGATTGCCCCATTGGCGATGCTGGAGGCGAGGCTGCCTTTCTGTCCGAGGTGATAGGAGAACAGCACGGTCTTGCCGTGCCCCGGCATCAGCGCGTGCACCACGCCGAACATCATGGCGGCGCCCATCGCCGCGATGATGGCCCAGGGATTGCCACCGGCCACGTCGCCGAGTCCGCGCGCCATGCCTGATGGAGCCACTGTTGGAGGGCCATCACGTCGTGCATGGAATGGGGGTGTTACACGGGTGCACGCACGCGGCAAGCGACGCGCGCAAGCCGCGCGGCCGTCGGCAGCATACGGAAGCGGTAAGGCCTAGCGGAAGAACGGGCTCGACTGCCACGCCGGGGTCGGCTGGCTCAGACCGGGCGCGGGGATCGCGATCGAATTGCCGTAATCCGACACGAAGCCGGTGTCATCGGGGCTGCTCGCATAAGGCATGGCCAGCGAGCTGCCCTCGAACTGAGGCAGCGTATAGACCGGGTTCAGGCCAAGCGCCTCGGCCGGGCTCTGCGGCAACTCCGCATCCTCGCCTTGAATCTCGAAAGCCTGCGCGCCCGCCGGCAGCAAAGCCAGACCAGCGGCGCCGCAAAGCGCTAGGACAAGAGCTCGTATTCTCATTGTTCCCTCTAAGCCGCGTTTTTCGCTCGATTGGTGCAATCCTAGCGTGATTTGCCGCGCTATGCCAGACGTGGATCGGGGTTCTCCCGGTGCAGCCAAAGAGGCGTTGCCTGACCGCAACACCCTGCCTTCCGCCCCAAAGGCCTTGAAGACGCGGCAAAAATTGCGGCGGAGGTCGCATGCGGATAAAAGCGATCCGTCATGGCCCCGCGCATCCTCTACGTCGTCACCGAAGACTGGTACTTCCTGTCCCATCGTCTGCCCATGGCGCGCGCGCAGCAGCGGCCGGGTTCGAGGTCCATGTGGCGGCGCGGATCCGGGAGGGCAAGACCGGCATCGAGGCCGAAGGCTTCGTGCCCCATCCGCTCGCCTGGAGCCGGGGCAGCCTCTCTTTGCGCGACAGCTTCGCCGCCGTGCGCCAGCTCAGGGCGCTCTATCGGGAGCTGAAACCGGACATCGTCCACAACGTGGCCCTCAAGCCGGTTCTGCTCGGCAGCATCGCCAGTCTGGGCTTCGGCGAGACGGCGGTGGTCAACAGCCTGACCGGCCTCGGGGCGCTGTTCGTGGACGGCAGCGGGTCGAGCGCCTTCACCCGAAAGATTGTCGAGTTCGCGCTCGGACGTCTGCTGCGGCGGGCGCGGAGCTGCACCGTCATGCAGAACCCGGAAGACCGCGACTTTGTGAGAGACCTCGGCGTCCCCTCCGGCCAGATCGCCATCATTGCCGGCTCCGGGGTCGACATCGAGAAGTACCGGGCGCTTCCCGAACCGCCCCCGCCGGTCACAGCCGCGTTTGTCGGGCGCATGCTTAAGCACAAAGGCGTCATGACCCTCATCGAGGCTTACCGGCGCGCGACCGAAGACGGCGCGAAGCTCCGCCTGCTGCTCGCCGGCGATTGTGACTCGGAGAACCCGGGCTCGCTCGTGCCCGAGCAGCTGCGCGAGTTTGCGAGCCTCTATGGCATTGTCTGGCTCGGCCACGTGGCGGACGTGCGTGAGGTCTGGGAGCAAGCGCACTTCGCCGTGCAGCCCTCGCGCGGCGGCGAAGGACTGCCCAAGAGCCTGCTGGAGGCGGCTGCCTGCGGCCGCGCCATGGTGGCGACCGACGTGCCGGGCTGCCGCGAGATCGCGATCCCCGATCAGACCGGCATACTCGTGCCGGTGGACGATGCGGACGCGCTGGCAAAAGCGATGCTGCGCCTCGCCGAGGACAAGAGCTTGCGCGAACGTTATGGCGCAACAGCGCGCCGCCTCACAGAGACGAAATTCTCGTCCCGTGCCATCGGCCAGGAGACCGTCGCGCTCTATGATCGTCTGATCGGGCGCTAATGTGCGGCGCCATTTTCCGCGCGCATCATGCGCACGATGCCGGCATGGGTCTCGACGCTTGGCTGCCAGCCGGTCTCCATCAGCTTTGACGCATCGATGACGAAACGGCCGGAGACCCGCTCCCAATCGGTTTCGCGGCCGAACGATTTCATCAAGCGCTTGACCGCGCCTTGCGGCACGCTGACGAGGTGCGGCGGCTTGCCGAGGCCCTCGCGCATGGCGCTCACCATGTCCGCGACGCTGATCGGCCTCGCGTCGGCCACGAGATAGGTCTCGCCTTCGGCTTGCGGCGTCTCCAGCACATGCGCCACCGCCGAGACCAGGTTCTCCAGCGCCAGCAGGGAGCGCTCGTTGTCGAGCCCGCCGAAGGGCAGCGGCATCGGCGTCTTGGCGATGGTGGCGAGCGCGGCGATATTGCCCTTCACGCCTTTGCCGTAGACCACGGCCGGGCGCAGCACCGTGTAGCGGACCCCGCTCGCCGCCAGCAGGCGCTCGGCCTCGAGCTTGGAGCGGCCATAGGTGTCGGTGGGCTCCGGCGTATCCGCCTCGGTGATGATGTGCTCCGCCGAAATCCCCACTTGCGCCCGCACCGACGACATCAGCACGAGCCGCTCGACCTTGCCTTTGGCTTGCTGCGCCAGTGTGCCGACGGCCTCCGCATTGATCTGCGTGTAGACGTCGTCGGGCAGAGTGCCCGGCGCGTGGGCGATGCCGGCGAGATGAACGACATGGGTCACGCCGGCCAAAAGGGGCGACCAGTCCAGCGAGCCCACGAGATCGGGGATCTCCACGCGTTCCACGTCGCTCGCGGCGATGATGCGCGCGGGATCGCGCGCCGCCGCCCGCACGGCGTGGCCCTGTTTGGCCAGCGCGGTGACGAGCGCCTTACCGATGAAGCCGGAGGCCCCGGTGATGAGAACGCGCTTCGTCATCAGCGTCCCTTCGCAAAATTGAACAGCACGAACCACACGCCGGCGAGACCCATCAACAACGCGCTGATGTCCGCGGCGAGCGTCCGCGCCAGGGCCGCCGCAATGGCCAGCGTCATCAGCCACAGCCCGAGCCAGAACACCCGCGCCGTGACTTGCGGCACGCGCAAACCTTGCGTCACCGCACGCTGGTAGAAATGCGAGCGATGCGCCGAGAACACGCGCTCGCCGTTCCGCAAGCGGCGAAAAAAGGTCAGCGCGGCGTCGGCGAGCGTATAGAGCGCGAGCAGGATGGCGGAAACGATATGCGCCTCCGCCACGTAGATGAGCATATAGGCGAGCACCAGGCCGATCGGCAGGCTGCCCGCATCGCCGAGGAAGATCCGCGCCGGGTGCTTGTTGAACGCCGCGAAGCCGAGCATCGCGCCGAGCAGGGTCAGCGCCAGGACCCCGATGCTGACCGGCAACACGCCGAGCCCGCACAGGATCGCCGCGCCGAGCGTCATGGGCACGACCTGGGCAACGGTCATCCAGTCGAGGCCGTCCAGAAAATTGATGGCGTTCACGAAGCCGACCACGCCGATCACCAGAAGCGCGCGTTCCAGGCCAAGCGGCAACAGATCCGGCAACAGGCGGAAGTCTTGCGGCATCAGCAGCACGACACCGAGGGCAACGAGCGCTTGTGCCAGCAGACGCCACGACACAGCGAGCGCATGGGCATCGTCCAGTCCGCCGACCACGGTCAGCACGGCCGCGCCCGCCAGCACGGGGATCAGACTGGGCGGCGGCAGCGTGGCGAACAGCAGGAGAGCCGTACAGACCGCAAGCAGCGCCCCCATCACCCCGTAGCCCGCGCCTTCCGGCGTGGCGGTGGCGTGCGAGGAGCGCTCGTTGGGATGCGCCAGCAGGTGGCGGGCGAGCAGGGGCTTCAGCAGAAAGATCAGCCCGGCGCTGAGGACGGCGCTGGCGGTCACGACGGCGACGCAGGAAGCGAAATCGGCCTCGAACATAGGCTCAGTGCACGTCCGCGATGCCGGCTGCCACTCGTCCTTGCCGGCCGCGACCGCGTGAACCGCGCCTGCCGGCACATAGCCTTCCACGGTGGTGCGCAGCATGTCCTGGAGTTCGGCGAGATCCACCTGCTGGATGGCGTCCTCGACCCGCTCCAATGCCGCGAGCAAGTCCTCGTAGGGGAGGATCGGCTCTGAGGTCTTGAAGATGCGCGGATGGTTTGTGCCGGTGGCGTTCTCGCCGATAAGCAGCTCCTCGAAGAGCTTCTCGCCGGGCCTCAAGCCACGTATTCGATATCCACGTCCCCGTCGGGGTGGCCTTCGTCCCGCACGTCGAGCCCGGAGAGACGGATCATGGTGCGGGCAAGATCGTCGATTTTCACCGGGGTGCCCATCTCCAGCACGAACACCTCGCCGCCGGTCGCCATGGCGCCGGCCTGGATGACAAGCTGCGCGGCTTCCGGGATCGACATGAAGTAGCGGATCACCTCCGGGTGGGTCACCGTCACCGGCCCGCCGGCTCGGATCTGGTTGCGGAACAGCCGAACCACGGAGCCCGACGAGTCGAGCACATTGCCGAACCGCACCATGGTGAAGATGGTGCTGCCATTATCCAGGGCGAGCGCCTGCAGGATCAGCTCGGCGAGGCGCTTGCTCGCGCCCATGATGTTGGTCGGCCGCACCGCCTTGTCGCTCGACACCAGCACGAAGCGCTCGACCCCAAGCTCCTTGGCGGCTTCCGCCACCACCAGCGTACCGAACGTGTTGTTCTGCAATCCGGCGAACGGGTTCACCTCGACGATCGGGACATGCTTGTAGGCTGCGGCGTGATAGATCACCTCGACGCCGTTCGTTTCGATGGTGCGCGTCACGAGCTTGCGGTCGAGCACCGAGCCGAGGATTTGCACCACGGTTGTCACGGCCCCGGCGCCGTCGCCCTCTTTTTGCAGGCGCCGCTGGATGCCCTCGATCTCCAGCGAGATTTCGTACAGAGCCGCTTCCGAGACGTCGAACAACACGAGCGTCTTCGGGCCGAGCCGCAACAGCTGGCGGGTAAGCTCCGAGCCGATGGAGCCGCCCGCGCCGGTGATCATCACGGCCTTGCCGTGAACTTGCGCGGTCAGCAGCTCCAAGTCGGGGGCCACCGGATCGCGGCCGAGAAGGTCCTCGACGTCGATCGGCCGCAGATCGCTCACCTCCACCCGGCCCGAGGCGATCTCCTCCAGCGCCGGCAGCGTCTTGACCGTCACCGGGAAGGCTTCGAGCGCCTTCAAGGCAAGGCGGCGCTCGCCGCGCAGCGCCGAGGGTGTCGCGAGCAGAACCTCATCCACGCTTTCATCGGCGATGACCTTGCCGATCTTCTCGGGCCGCAGCACCTTGACGCCGTGCACCACCTGGCCGGCCAGCGACGTGTTGGAGTCGATGAAGGCGACGGGACGGTAGCCGCCGGTCTCGTTCAGCGCGCGAAGCAGTTGGATGCCGATCGGGCCCGCGCCGTAGATGATGACGTTCTTCCGCTGATCGGAACGGATGGGCTTGAATTGGGGCGCGGCCTTGAGCAGCAACGAGGCAGCCCATTGCCGGCTGAGGCGAATGAGGCCGGCGGCGATCAAGGCGTAGATGACGACGACGGACCGCGGCTGCCCTTTGATGCCGCTCATGAGGACGATGAGCGCCCAAAGCACCGCG
>NZ_LPWD01000333.1 GCF_001723295.1 Methyloceanibacter marginalis | reverse complement strand
CCCGCCTGCCGATCGGGGTGCGCAGTTGGGAAGGTTCCTGCCCTTTCCCTCCCAAACTGCGCGCCCTTCTTTTGACGAAGGCCAGTCGCAGCCTGCCGCATGGCGAACTATATTGAGTCCATGGACGTCGCGACGGACAACCAGATCCCGGCCTTCGACGAGATTCTCGCCGACTTCGAACTTCTCGACGACTGGGAGGACCGCTACCGCTACGTCATCGAGCTCGGCCGGAAGCTGACGCCGTTGCCGGATGCGGAGCGAAATGCCCAGAACAAGGTAGAAGGCTGCGTAAGCCAGGTCTGGCTCGCGACCACCGTGCATCGTGACGGCAGCCCGCGCCTGTCCTTCATCGGCGACAGCGACGCCCACATCGTACGCGGCCTGATCGCTATCCTCTTCGCGATCTATTCCGGCCGAACGGCCGATGAAATCTTGGACGTCGACGCGACCAAGACGCTGGGTGAGCTTCATCTCAAAGAACACCTGACACCGCAGCGCTCCAATGGGCTCATGGCGATGGTCAAGCGCATTCAAGGCGACGCGGCCAAGGCGGCGGCGTAACTAGGTCTCGGTCTCACGGGACCGGTCTTTCTCGCATACCCCGTCGATGCGCGGCCGGAAGTCGGCCTCACCCCAGTGACGCAAGCCCCGCTGGCGATAACGCGCCTCCGCGATCAGGCCATAGTGCTTGGCAAGCCGGGTGAGCGCGATCTGCAGCACGACCTTGCCGGCGCGCTGCGGCCAGCCATTCGCCTTCTCGGCCTCTTCGAGTCCTTTCAACTCGCAGCAAATATCGACCAGCACGCCGGAGATCTCGGGTCCCACGGCCATCAGCGCCCGCATCACCCGTTCCTTGGCGGCAAGGACCCCGTCGCGCAACGCGGCGGCGTTGGCGGGCGCCCCGCGCCGCGATCGTTCTGCCGGCGCCAAGGCCGACCAGTTTGCCGTTCGCGCGGGTTCATATGCGCGAAACAGTAATCCGAGCGCAGCCGCTCGCCCGCCTCGAATTGGGCATCGCCGATCAGCTTCTTGCCATTGCGATCCTTGCGGCTCCGCAACCAGCCGAGCGGGCTTTCTCCTTCATTCACGATCACCGGACGGCGCACACCCCCCACTTCGCGTTGCGCGATCGTTCTCAGTTGGTGCTGCACGCGGAAAGCATCGTTCCCATCGGCGCGGGCCCGCCGCAACCGTGCGTGCCCCACATCGGTGAGGACGAGCCTCTCTCCCTGCCAGGCAAGCCAATCGCCGGAGAGACAGGCCTCCACGAGGCGTCTGGCGACCGGGATCGCTGCGCCATCCTCCGACAGACGGAAGCCGTTTTTGCCGTCGCTTTCGATGAAGGCGCCTCCTGCAAGCCGCGCAAGCAAGCGGCGGATCTCGGCGGCTTGGCGCGTGCGCGCGCGGCGGCG
>NZ_LPWD01000332.1 GCF_001723295.1 Methyloceanibacter marginalis | reverse complement strand
TGAAAGGCGACCGGGCCCGCGCGGGCCCCAGTCAAAGCAATTCGATGCGAAAGCCCCAGGAGATGATCCCCCGGGCAAACCGCGCCTTTAGCCCTGGCGGGCCTTGAAGCGCCGGTTCGTCTTGTTGATCACGTAGAGTCGGCCCCGGCGGCGCACCACCCGGCAGTTCCGATGGCGCTTGCGCAGCGACCTCAGCGAATTCTTGATCTTCATGTCACGCCATCCGTTCGTCTTAAAAGAGTCCGGGCGGCCCTCATTTAAAGGCCGCCCTCGAATTGTGGCGGACCATAAGAAGGGCGGCCGGTTCTGTCAACTGAAGGCCTGCCGGGCAAAAAGACGCCCCGGGCCATCCATCGCGGCGCCGGGGCGTCATTTCTCGAAAGCCTGGATCGGCTATTCCTTGACCTTCTTGGTCACCTTGAAGTCCTTGTCGAGATAAACGTCGAACTTTTTGTCATCCTTGCAGATGACGTCGTCGGCCTCGTAGCCGCCGTTCTCCATCTCGATATTGGTGTCCTCGACGGTGCAGTCCATACCTCTGATCGTCTCCTGGACGCCTTCGATTTGCTGCTCGGTGAGCGCTTCGTCCGCCGCGTAGGCCGACGCCGACATGACAAAAGTAAGAGCGAGAGCTGCTGCAAAGATCCTCATAAGTGTCTTCTCCCTAAGCTAGAGCCCCCGAGAATCGGGGGAGCGGTCCATCCGCTGAAGCTGTTAGACCGCGATAATCTAAATATTTCCTGCGCGCATTGCGTGCAGATGACGGGTAACGAACAGGAAGATTGACAGTTCCTTTCCGTCTGCATAACTTAACCACATGGTTAAGTATCAGGACGCCACTTTGGATCGCACTTTCGCCGCCCTGGCCGACCCCACGCGGCGAGCGCTGCTGGCCCAGTTGGAGACCGACAAGACACTTTCCGTCAGCGAACTGGCCGCGCCGTTCCAGATGTCGCTGCCGGCGATCCTGAAACATCTCAACGTGTTGTCGGACGCAGGCCTGATTACCCGCAAGAAGACCGGCCGCACCGTGACCTGCCGGTTGACCGCCGAACCCATGGAGCACGCCATGGATTGGCTCAATCACTACCAACGTTTCTGGACCGAGAAGCTCGATCAGCTCGCGGCCTTTGTGGAGGAAGACCCATGCCCGCCCAAGCAACAGCCGTCTCAACCAAGCCAAGCCTCACCCTCAAACGTCATCTCAATGCCGCGCCGGAAGCGGTCTACGCCGCCTGGACCGACCCCGAAAAAATCGTGAAGTGGTTCGGGCCGGACGCGGGCCCGGTCACCCACGCGGAAGCCGATGTTCGGGTCGGCGGCCATTACGCCGTCACGTTCCACACCGAGGACGGCGAAGAG
>NZ_LPWD01000331.1 GCF_001723295.1 Methyloceanibacter marginalis | reverse complement strand
CGTCGGACGGATCGTCGGCGAACACTTCGAGATGCCCGATCTGCCTGGCGTCCACGCTATACGGCACGGTAAAGGCGAAATCTCCTGGCCCGTCCACGCCGCCGCCTTGGGTATTGCCGCTGGCCAGGACCGCGCCGTCGCGGGCAAGCAATTTCCACTGCACGTTGCTTTCGAAGCTGTGCGAGCAGCCTGCAACCTCGAACCCGCTCTCAACGCGTTCGCCGGCCTCGGGCTTAGTGGCGATGATGAAGGCGGCCTCATCGAAGGCGCCGTCGTCGTTGCCGCACGCATCGGCCTCTTCGCCTTCGACCCAACTTCCGAGGCGATCGCCGGCTGTGCGGAAAGTAAAGCGCCAACCCCAAGCATGGCCGCAAGAAGCATCGTCCGTGTCGTGCCGTCTGTCCTGTGGGTCATGGCCTCCTCCCAGCTCCGAGCAGTCAGAGTGCCGGCCGGTGAGACCAGCCCCCTAGACTACCCGTCTCAATCCTAACGCCACAATGTCCGGGTGGGACGCCAGTTCCACAGCCTGAGGGAAATTTGCGCTAGATTGGACCGGGATCAGGAGGCGCGCACACCATGGCAGACACAGACGTCATTAAGCGGGCGGTACCCGATCCGGCCGCTTGGTTTTCGCTGCTCGCTCTCGTGCTTCTCGGCACGCGCTTCGTCCAGGGCTTCATCTTCTGGGGCGGCGCCAGCCGGCGGCTCCTCTACAATTTCCGCGAGGTCGATGGTGCCGATGTTGCCGTAAAGCTCGACTTCGACTCAGTCGGCTTCGTCGCCAACAAGCTCACCCATGCTCTGCCCGGCACGCTTTGGATTCAGGGCCCGCTCGAAGCGACGCTGAACTATCCGGACCTGATCGTCGCGTCGGTCTGGCTTTGGACGATCGCCGAACTCGTCGTTGGCCTCGCGCTGATATTGGGCCTGGCAACCCGTCTCGCCGCGCTCATCTGCATCGGCCTCAATGTCTCTCTGATGCTGATCTTTGGCTGGATGGGCTCGACCTGCCTCGACGAGTGGACCATGGCGGTGTCGGGCCTGGCGATGAGCAGCGCGGTATTTCTCGCAGGCGGCGGCGCCTGGTCCGTCGACAATCTCATCGGTCGAAACCAATGGGCGCAGCGCCATCCATGGACCGCCTGGGTGTTCAGCGGTCCGGTTCCGCTCGCGCAGCTCAAGACGCTCGCTTTGGTCCTTGCGGCGGTGGCGGTCGTGTTCACCGTCGGCAGCTACCAAATCCTGTTCGGCGCGGTGGTCTCGCCTCAGCATGCGCGGGTCAGCTTCCACAACCACAGCATCGCGCTGTCCGATGTGACGCTCGCGGACGACGGCACCGTCAGTTTCAAGGCCTATGTGGATGCGGGCCCCGACACCGGCGCGGCCTATGTCATCGCCGCCCGTCTCGTCGATGCGTCGGGCAGCACTGTTGCCGAATGGGACGGCACCACACTCGCCGCCCTGCCCACCACTGCCATCAGCAACGTCTACCCTTATGTCTGGGCTTCGCATTTCAAGACGGAGAAGATCGGGATCAGCGGACAGACGGGGGCACGGGCGACCATCACATTGCCCCCGCCGCAAGGATCGAGCACCGGTACGGCCCGCAGGCTGGTGCTCGAGGCGATCAACGGGGCAACGTGGGAAGGCAACCTCGCGGGGACGCCATAGCGGCGGTCCGGAAGCGTCATCTGCACTAGGATGCTGATCAGATCCGAGGGCTCAAGGAGGCAACGAATGACAAACCCCACACTGCGCACGCTGACAGGCATGGACCCCAACCCGGCGCCGATCGCCGACAGCGCCTTGGTGCTCATCGACTGCCAGCAAACGTATCGCGAGGGGGTCATGCAGCTCGTCGACGTGGAGCCGGCGCTGAAGGAGGCCGCCGCGCTGCTCAAGCGGTTCCGCGAGGCCGGACGCCCCGTCATTCACATCATGCACGCGCCGCGCGGCACGCCGTATGACGTCAGCGCTCCCATCGGCCAAATCTCCGACTGCGTGGCTCCGGTCTGGGGCGAGACCGTCATCGTCAAAAATTTTCCAAGTGCGTTCGAGCAGACGGGGCTCGACGCGGCGCTGAAGAAGCATGGGGTCAAGAATGTCGTCTATGCCGGGTTCATGACCCATATGTGCGTGAACTCGACCGCGCGTGCCTCATTCAATCACGGCTACGCCAACACGGTCGTCGCTGGCGCCACGGCCACGCGCGCCCTGCCGAATCCGGCAACGGGTGAAGAGGTCCCGGCCGAGCAGCTGCAGGCCGCGAGCCTGTCGGCC
>NZ_LPWD01000330.1 GCF_001723295.1 Methyloceanibacter marginalis | reverse complement strand
CTTGGCCAGCTCGATGATGATCCAAAGATCTTCGCGCGTGTCTCCGGGGAGGTTGAGCGCCTTGCGGCCCATCTGCACCTGACGATTGGTGTTGGTGACGGTCCCGGTCTTCTCGGGCCAGGCAGAGGCTGGCAGCACGACGTCGGCCATCATCGCCGTCTCGGTCAGGAAGATGTCCTGCACCACCAGATGCTCGAGCTTGGCAATGCCGGCGCGCGCGTGATCGAGATCCGGATCCGACATGGCGGGGTTCTCACCCTGAATGTACATGGCCTTGATCTTGCCCGCGTTCGCCGCGTTGATGACCTCGACCACCGTGAGGCCTGCCTTCTTCGAAAGCGGCGTCTGCCAAAGCTCCTCGAATTTCTTGTAGACGGGCTCGGCTCCGACGTCGGCATAATCCGGATAGAACATGGGGATGAGGCCGGCGTCCGATGCCCCTTGCACGTTGTTTTGCCCACGCAGGGGATGCAGACCCGTACCGGGGCGGCCGACCTGACCACACATGAGAGCGAGAGAAATCAGGCAACGTGAGTTGTCGGTGCCGTGCACGTGCTGCGAGATGCCCATACCCCAGAAGATCATGGCACGCCCGGCAGTGCCGAAGAGCCGAGCAACTTCCCGAATTGTCTTGGCGTCGATCCCGCAAATCGGAGCGACCGATTCCGGGCTGTAAGCAGCAAGTTTCTCCTTCAAGCGATCGAAATTGTCGGTGCGCGCTTGCAGGTATTGAACGTCGTAGAGACCTTCCTCGACGATAGTGTGCATGATGCCGTTCAAGAGCGCCACGTCGCTTCCCGACTTGAAGCGCAGCATATGGGTCGCGTAGTTGCGGAGCGCCTGGCCGCGCGGATCGATCACGATTAGCTTGGCGCCGCGGCGCGCCGCTTGCTTGAAGAAGGTCGCGGCGACCGGATGGTTCTCTGTAGGGTTCGCGCCGATGATGACGATGACGTCCGCGTGCTCGACCTCGTTGAACGTGGCCGTCACCGCGCCGGATCCGATCCCTTCGATCAGCGCCGCGACCGACGAGGCGTGGCACAGGCGCGTGCAGTGGTCGATATTGTTGCTCTGAAAGCGCGTGCGAATCAGCTTCTGAAACAGATAGGCTTCCTCGTTCGAGCATTTGGCCGAACCGAAGCCAGCGATGGCTTGGCCGCCATGATCATCGGCGATGCGCGCCAAGCCGGATGCCGCGGCGTCGAGGGCCTCTTCCCAGCTTGCCTCGCGAAAATGGGTGTAAGGATCGGACGGATCGACGTTCACGCCCTTGGGCATGCCCGGCTTGCGGATCAGCGGCTTCATCAGCCTCTGGGGATTGCTGACATAGTCGAAGCCGAAACGGCCTTTCACGCACAACCGGTTCTCGTTCGAGTAACCGTTGCGGCCCTGCACGAACGCGATCTTCTCGTCCTTGATCTGATAGCTGATCTGGCAGCCAACGCCGCAATACGGGCAGACAGAGTGGACTTCGCGGTCGACCTCACGGGAGCCGTGCTGCGTGATCGGATCGACGATCGACTTGGGCATGAGCGCCCCGGTGGGGCACGCCTGCACGCACTCGCCGCACGCCACACAAGTAGAGTCGCCCATCGGGTCGTCGAAATCGAACACGGGCTTGGCGTCGAAGCCGCGGAAAGCCATGCCGATCACATCGTTCACCTGGACGTCGCGGCAGGCGCGCACGCACAGGCCGCACTCGATGCAGGCATCGAGGTTGACCGCCATGGCCGGGTGGGACAGGTCGGGCTTGATGATGTCGCTGGCCGGAAAACGCGAGGTCTCGATGTGTTGTGCCTCGGCCCAATGCCAAAACGGCGAGACGCGGTCCGGTGAGTCCTCGTGTGGCGGCTGATCCGCAAGAAGCAGTTCCATCACCATGCGGCGTGCCCTCACCGCGCGATCGGTCGCCGTCTTGACGACCATGTCCTGGGCGGGCTTCCGGATGCACGATGCCGCCAAGGTGCGCTCGCCGTCGATCTCGACCATGCAGGCACGGCAATTTCCGTCGGCGGCGTATCCCGGCTGGGGGAGCCAGCACAGGTGCGGAATGTCGATGTTGTGGCGTTTGGCGACCTGCCAGATGGTTTCACCGGGCCTAGCCGAGACCTGTTTGCCGTCGAGGGTGAATTGAAGTTCGTCTGTCATGGCGTCATCCATCAATATCTTGCCGGCCGTCCGGCGGCGTCTTGCGGCACGGGCTCGTCGGAGAAGAACTCCATCGCGGTGACAAAGGCATTCGGGGCGGCTTGGCCAAGTCCGCAGATCGAGGCATCGCGCATGGCCTGTGCGAGCTCACCTAAGAGCTCGCCGTCCCACTCGTCCTTCTCGAGCAGGGCAACAGCCTTGTCGCAACCCACGCGGCAGGGCGTGCACTGGCCGCAGGACTCGTTCTTGAAGAACTGAAGCAGGTTGATCGCGACGTCCGCCACGCGATCTTCTTGCGAGAAGATGACGATGGCGTGGCTGCCGACGAACGATCCGTACTTGTCGAGTGTGCCGAAATCGAGGGGCACGTCGCCGAGACGCGCGGGGAGAATACCGCCGGAGCGCCGCCTGGAAGGTAGGCCTTGAACTCCTGTCCGTCCTCCATGCCGCCCGCGCGCTCGATCAATTCATTCACGGTGATGCCGGCGGGTGCGATGATGCGCCCGGCTTTTTCACACGGCCCGACACGGACCAGGACCGGAAGCCCTTGCCGCCGTTCATGCCGTGATCGGCGAACCACTTGGCGCCCTTCTCCAGAATCTCGGGTATCCAGTAGAGCGTCTCGACGTTGTGGTTGAGCGTCGGACGTCCGAACAGCCCCACTTCGGCGATATAGGGCGGACGATTGCGCGGATAGCCGCGCTTGCCCTCGATGGACTCGATCATCGCCGACTCTTCACCGCAAATGTAGCGCCCGCGCCGCGGCGCAGCTCGATGTCGCCCTTTTTGATGATGCCGGCCTTTTCCAGCGCGGCGATCTCGCGCGCCAGAATATGGAGCACGGCGGGGTACTCGTCGCGCATGTAGAGATAGATGCGCTCGGCCTCTACGGCCCAGGCGCCGATCAAGGCACCTTCGAACATTTGATGCGGATTGCGCTCGAGGTAATACCGGTCCTTGAACGTGCCGGGCTCGCCTTCGTCGCCGTTGATCGTCATCAGCCGGGGGCCGGGAAAAGAACGGACGATCTGCCACTTCTTGCCGGCCGGGAAGCCGGCGCCGCCGAGGCGCGCAAGCCGGCGTCCGACATCTCGGTGATGACGTCCTCACGCTCCGCTTTCCGGCGCGGCACTCTTGAAGCATGGTGTAGCCGCCCTTTTGGCGATAGGCGGCCAGATCTGTGTAATCCGGGATATGGGTGTCGTGCTTGCCGCGGCCGAGATCAGCCTGGACGCGATCCGGCGTGGCGTGGTCGACGAAGTGGTGTCCGATCTCGCAAACCGGCGCGGTGTCGCAGCGTCCCATGCACGGTGCCTTCACCACGCGCACCTTTGACGGCTCCACGCCGGACTTCAGGGCGTCGTAAAGCGCGTCGGCGCCCTTGATCGCGCAGGTGATGGAATCGCACACCCGGATCGTCGTCGGCGGTGGTGGTGTCTCGCCTTCCTTCACCACGTCGAAATGTGCATAGAAGGTCGCGACCTCGTAGGCTGC
>NZ_LPWD01000329.1 GCF_001723295.1 Methyloceanibacter marginalis | reverse complement strand
TGCCGGGCTTCAGCGGCAATTCGCAGTCCTTCATCAAGAGCGCGCCGTTGTTTTCACTGTGGCAGCAGATCGCGTGGTCGCGCCCGTGCCCGTGCCCGTCACAGTCCTTGTAGATCTCGGAAGGACCGATGAACCAGAGATACTCCCAGCCTTCGGGCGCCGGCACTTGGTTGGCGAAGCGGTCGATCTCCGTGGCGATCAACCCGTTCACGTCGCCGATTGCCGCGAGCTGTTTCAGCCCCTCGAGCGGATCTGCCTGCCAGCGCACGACGAGCAGGCTCAAATCGCCTTCGGCCATGTCGTAGGCTTCTTCAGGAACCGCCAACGCCCCGGTGCAGCTTCTGAACTCGCCGGGGAACATGGTGCCGACATAGAGCCGTCCAGCTTTTTCGACCTTGAAGCTGTTCGAGGCCCGGGTCCCACGGAAGATCTCGCCGTCCTCGCCGATCCTGCACCAGAGCTGGAGCGCAGCCGGAAACGAGATCGGCGTCCCCTTGAGCGAGGTCGTGCCGGTCGCGAACGTCGAGACCTGATCGCCGGCCTTAAGATCGATCCCCGTGTCGAGCCACGGCGCCTTGTTCGAGGGCACGCGCAGGAAATGCGTATCCTTGACCGCGCCCGCGGGCGCTTGCGCCAGCAGCGCCTCGAATTCCGCCTGGAACGCAGTGTCGTCCAACGAAGGCCGGTCTTGCATGAAATCCTCCCGAGAATTGCCTTCCGATGCCCGCTTGGACCGCCTATCGTCGGGCCGCGACACCGGTATTTATTTTCGCGGAGACCTTAGCCGATGGATGCAACCTGCGACTTGCATGAACCTGCTACGCAGCGCTTTCATCCGTTTCACTCCCAGCTCTATCTCGGCGACGGACGGGCGGTCTATTGCGGCCCGCTTCAGCATCTGGAGGCGCATGTCTACGGCGCGCCGGTGCTGCATGTGGGCATTTACAAGCCCTTCAAGATGATGCTGGCCGACGGCGTATGGCGCAGCTACCGCGTCGCGGTCGTGCCGCCGGGCCTGCGTCATGCGCTCGATGTGGCGGGCGGCGTGCACGGGAAGCTGTTCATGGATGTCGAGAGCCTCTCGGCCTCCGCGTTCCGCCAGCGCTTCCCTTACCGGAAGGGCGTTGTCGGTCGATTCCGCGATGCCGAGATCGTCGAGCTCTTCCATTGGATCTTCGAGGAAAACCCGCGCCAGCCGGAAGTGGAGACGCGGCTCGATCGTCTCTTGCCGGCCGAGTATGGCGCAACGGTCGATCCGCGCATCGCGCAGATCCTCGCGCTCATCCGCAACGAGCCCGACCGGAATTACTCGCAAGGCGAGCTCGGCGAAGCGCTGGGGCTGTCGCCGTCGCGCGTCCTGCATCTCTTCAGCAGTGAGATCGGTGTACCGTACCGGCGCTACCGCATGTGGAAGCGCCTCTGGCTTGCCACCGAGCTCCTGCATGCGAACGACAACATGACCATGGCGGCCATGGAGTGCGGCTTCGCCGACGCCTCTCATTACAGTCACGCCTTCCGCGACACGTTCGGGGTCAATCCGGCGCCGGTGTTCCGCAAGATCGAGCGCTTCGAGCGTCTGGTCTAAATTTGCGCCTTGCGCCGGCCGCGCAAGTAGAGCGCGATCCCAAGGACAGCCAGCAGCACCCCGCCAAGGATCAGCCAAAGGCGCGAACCGTCATCCTCCGTCTCGTCGGCCGTGGTGATCTCATCGGCGGTCGTGCTCGCCGCCGCCGTTTTCGCCGTCTCGACCTTCGCGGCCTCGGCCTGGTTGAACCACCACGTATCGAGAATGCCGCGGTCGTATTTCGGCTTGGTCTCGGGGCGCGAGAACTTGTCCCAATAGGCGACTGTGTTGGAGCCCTTGTACCAGTGCGGCACCCAATAGTGCCCGGCGCGTAAGACCCGGTCGAGCGCGCGGGCCGCAACGGTCATGTCCTCACGGGTCTTGGCGGCGACCACCTTCTCGATCAGCGCGTCGACCGCCGGGTCCTTGATGCCGGCGAGATTGAGCGACCCGTCGAGATCGGCCGACTGAGACCCGAAATAGCTGCGCAGTTCCACCCCCGGCGTGCTGCGCATGACATAGCGCTGCGTGGTGACGTCGAAATCGAAATCCTTGAGGCGCTGCTGATATTGCGCCGGGTCGACCTGCGAATGCGCGCATGGATCCCGAGCAGGGTCAGGTTCTTCACATAAGGCGCGAGGATCCGCTCGAACGTGGGCTCGAATGTCAGGAATTCCACCGTGAGCTGCTCGCCCTGGTCGTTGACGCGCTTGCCGTCTTTGACCTGCCAGCCGGCCTCGTCCAGGAGCTTGCCCGCTTCGCGCAGGAGCTTTCGGTCCTGGCCCGAGCCGTCGCTCTCGGGCGGCATGACCGCGGGCTCCAGCGCACCCTCCGGGACCTCCACGCCGAGGCTTTCGATCAGCGCGCGCTCCGCATCCGAAGGCTCGCCTTCCGCCTCCATCGGCGAGTTCTCGAAGAAGCTCTGGGTGCGGTCATAGAGACCGTAAAACATGTTGCGGTTGGTCCACTCGAAGTCGAGGCGAGCGCCAGCGCTTCGCGCACCCGTGGATCCTTGAACTTGTCGCGCCGCGTATTGATGAAGAAGCCTTGGGTGCCGGACGGCGTTTCATCGGGCAGCACCTCTTTCTTCACGCGCCCGTCGCGGATCGCCGGGAAGTCGTACTCGGTCGCCCAGACTTTCGAGGTGAACTCCTCGCGAAAGTCGTAGGTGCCGGCCTTGAACGCCTCCATGCCGGCGGTGCGGTCGCGGAAATACTCGTAGCGGATCTTGTCGAAGTTCCAGCGGCCCTTGTTGACCGGCAGATCCTTGGCCCAATAGTCGGGATTGCGCTTGTAGACGATGGTGCGACCTTGGGCGAAATTGTCTACGACATAAGGCCCGGAGCCGAGCGGCGGGTCGAGCGTCGTCTCCGCGAACGGCTGCTCGGCGTAATAGGCTTTCGACAGGACCGGCAATCCCGCCACGGTAAGCGGCAGATCGCGCACCAGTTCGCCCTCGAAGGTGTAGCGCACCGTGTGCGGGTCGATGGCCTCGGCCTTGGTCACGTCGCGCAGCATCTGGTGATAGATCGGGTGGCCCTTCTCCTTGAGCGTATCGAACGAGAACACCACGTCGTCCGCGGTGATCGGGCTCCCGTCGGCGAAGCGCGCTTCGGGTCTCAAGTTGAAGGTCACCGACATGCCGTCGTCGGCGACTTCGGCGCTTGAAGCCACGAGGCCGTAGACCGCGTCGGGCTCGTCCGCCGCGCGGACCATCAAGCTGTCGAACAACAGCTCCAGCCCTTGCGCGGCGTCGCCCTTGAGAATGAAGTTATTGAGGCTGTTGAAGGTAGTGACGCCGCCCCAGCCGATCAGCGAGAGGGTGCCGCCCTTCGGCGCATCGGGGTTGGCGTAGGCGAAATGCTCGAAGTCCGGCGGGTAGGCGAGGTCGTGAAGGCCGAGAGGCCGTGCGTGCGTTCTGCGGCCTCCGCCTGTGACGCCATCAGCGCCAGGGCGACGAGGGCCGCGGCAAAAGAGGAGGAACTCGCGCGCGCCAATCTCATCAAGACTTCTTCGACGGCTCCTGTAACGTCTCGGCCTTGCCCTTGTCGTACCACCAGACTTGCAGGAAGCCGGGCGTCAGCCCCGGTAGCTTATCGGGCTGTCCATAGCGGTTCCAATAGGCAATGCGCACATAGGGCGAGAACCATTGCGGCACCACGAAATCGTGCCACAGGAGCACGCGGTCAAGCGCGCGCGTCGCCGCGACCAGCTCCTCGCGGTCCTTGGCGAAGATGATGTTGTCGATGAGCTTGTCGATCGCCTTGTTCTTGATGCCGATCAGGTTGGTGCTGCCTTCGCGGTCGGCGGCTTCCGAGCCCCAGAAGTCGCGTTGCTCGTTACCTGGCGAATCCGACTGGGCGAAATTGCCGACGATCACGTCGTAGTCGAAGCCGTTGAGCCGGCGCGTGTACTGGGCGGAATCGACCAGCCTGATCGAGCCTTTGATACCGAGCCGCTCGAGATTGCGCAGATAGGGCTGCACGATGCGCTCGAACAGCGGCGACACCAGCAGGAACTCGATGGTCATCGGCTGCCCCGTCTTCTGGTTGACGAGCGCGCCGTTCTTCACCGTCCAGCCGGCCTCCTTGAGGAGCTTTACCGCCTTGCGCAGATTGTTGCGCATTTCGGTCTGGTCCTCGTTCACCGGGTTCTTGTGCACCTCGGTGAACACCTCCTCCGGCACCTGATCCTTCACTTCGTTCAGGAACTCCAACTCCCGCCCGGTGGGTAGCGCGGCCTCCGCCGCCAGCTCCGAGTTTTGGAAGTAGCTGCCGACACGCTCATACTGCCCGTAGAACAGGTTCTTGTTGGCCAGCTCGAAGTTGAAAGCGAGATTGAGCGCCTGGCGCACGCGCGGGTC
>NZ_LPWD01000328.1 GCF_001723295.1 Methyloceanibacter marginalis | reverse complement strand
GGTACGGCGTCCGGTCTCAGATACCTACCGGCCCCTCCTCGGGCTGCTCGGGAATCACCTCGCGCAGCGGAGACATGACGAAGTTGAACGGCGGCACCTTGGCCACCGCGATCTCTTCGCCGTCGGTGAAACGCAGCGCGAGCGCCGGCAGGCTTCGCGGTTCCGGCGACAACGGCACATAGAGGGTCTGATAGACCAGCTTGAGGCGGTAATGCGTCCGCCCACTCTCCTCGCGTTCGTCGACCTCGACCGATTTCAGATCGAGCCAGTAGGAGAGCCGCCGCGGCGCGGGCCGGGAGGCAGCCTCGAGCCGATAGGGCTCGGCTACCGTCACCACAATCTCCCGCGTGAGCAGATCGCCAACGAAATAGCCGAAACCGCGCGGGTCGATCGTACCGATCGAAAGAATAGGCGAAGGCGCTTCCTGCGCCGCGAGCGGGGTCACAATGAAGATCAGCGCGGTCAGCAACCGGATCACGCGGCGTCACCCATGAGATAGGCTCCGAACCTGTCCCAGTCGATCCGCCCCACGACCTGGAAGGGCGGACGCCCATAGCGCATAGCGAGCGCACGCAAGGCCTTTGCCGCCTCCGCCTCCTCACGCATGAGCGCCGCGCGTAGAGAAGGTCGCATGGCATAGAGCCGTCTGCGCCCGGTTTCGAGGTCGGCAAGCGACACCAGACCGTAGCGCGGCAGATCCCGCGTCTCTCGTGGATCGCGCAATACGATCGGAATAACATCGTGTTGCGACAGCGCCTCGAACACCGCTTCAATCAGATCTAGCGGCAGGTAGAAGTCGGAGACGACGAAGACGAGCTTGCGCCGGCCTGCGAGATACGACGCCCCTTCGAGCAGTCCCTCGGCGCCGTGGCCTTTGGGCACGAAAGCGCGCAGATTGGCCACCATGTCCGCCTCGGTGCCACGCGAGCGCGTTGCGGGTAAAAGAAACTCTGGAACAATGGTCTCGTCGCACCCGATCAAGCCAAAGGCATCGCCGATGCGCCGTGCCGATGCGGCAAGAGCGCCGCAGAGATCGGCGACGACCCCCATCTTGTCCACGCTCCCGGCGAAGCCCATGGAGGCCGAGACATCGACCAACGCATAGACGGTGACCGAAGTTTTTTGTTCAAAGCGCTTTACGTAGAGGTTCCCGAAGGGATCGCGCAGCGACATGCGCAGATCGATACGGCGCGGATCGGGCGAACGCACGAGAAGATCGTGGTCACGGAAAAGTCCCCCAGCGCCCTCCACCTTGCCGCGATGAGCGCCGATCCGCACGCCGGCCGCGCGCCAGTCGAGCCGGTATGGCACATCGACTTGGGGCACGCCTTGGCCTGGCGCGGCATCACTCATGGTGCCGGTACCGTGGCAAACACTTGGCCGAACAGCGCCTGGACCAGGGCATCGCGGCGAAGCTCGTAGATCGGGTCGAGAAAGACCCGGTGCGACATCACTTCGGTGAACACCGTGCGCAGATCTTCCGGCACCACCATGTCGCGTCCGTCGAGCCAGGCCGCCACACGGCCCGCGCGCACGAGATAGGCCATGCCGCGAGGCGAGGCCCCCCCTTGCACGAGCCGGGACATGTCCACGCCGTCGATGTCGATACCTACGGAGACCGGGTCACGCACGGCATTCCACAGATCGAGCGTATAGCGCTCGAGCGCCTCGCTCGCGTGGATTTCGGCCTGGATGGCTCGCGCCACGTCGCTCAAGACGCGATAGTCGAGCACGTCTTCCGGCACGGTCCGCACCAGAGCATCGGCGTCATAGAAGCGCGGATCGAAGGCGAGTGCCCGGCGGATGTCCCGGTCTTTCGGCGTCTCCATGGTGATCTCCATGAAGAACCGGTCGCGCGCGCAGCCGGCAACTCGAACGTCTCCTCCCGCTCGATGCGGTTCCGGTCGGCAAACACGAGCAGATAGGGAAATGCATGTTCCCGGTTGAACGCGGTCAGGCTGCGCTCTGCCATCAGCCGGAGCAGCAGCGAATGGACCTGCGGCCGGGCGCGATTGATTTCATTGAAGAAGAAGACAGTGAGGTCTTCGCCGTGGCGCAACGCCGGCCCGGGGTCGACGCGCGGACGCCCGTCTCGCCGAGATAGGTGTAGTAGACGAGATCCGCGGGCATGAGGTCGATCGTGCCTTCGACACGTTCGAAGGCGCCACCAAGCGCCCGCGCCGCG
>NZ_LPWD01000327.1 GCF_001723295.1 Methyloceanibacter marginalis | reverse complement strand
CGCTTGCTCCAGTCCGACTTGCGGGGCCGGCGTGTGCTGGTGATCGACGACAACTCGCATGCACGCGCCGTGCTGGCGAACATGCTCACCAGCATGACCTTCACCGCGGACGAGGCGCCTCCGGCGAAGAGGCGCTGGAAATGAATGGTTCAGGCCGCCAAGCTCGGGGAGCGCTACGAGATTGCGTTCATCGACTGGCAGATGCCCGGGCTCGACGGGATCGAGACTGGACGGCGCATCCACGCCTTGGCCGACGGATCCAAGCCGCCGCATCTGGTGATGGTCACCGCCTACGGGCGCGAAGAGGTTCTCAAGCAGGCCGAGGAGAGCGGCTTTGAGAATGTTCTGATCAAGCCCGTCACCTCCTCGATTCTGTTCGACACCGCCGTCGTTGCCCTCGGCGGGGAGGGCGGCGAGATCGAGCCCGCGCAATCCACTCCCGTGATCGAGACCGATATCCTGCGTGGCGCACGGGTGCTCTTGGTGGAGGACAACGAGATCAACCAAGAGGTGGCTATCGGCCAGCTCGAGGACGCCAATATCTTCGTGGACTTGGCCGAGAACGGCGAGCAAGCGATCCGCATGATCGAGAAGAACGACTACGACGTCGTGCTCATGGACATGCAGATGCCCGTCATGGACGGCGTTGCCGCCACGCGCATCTTGCGCTCCGACCGCCGCTATCAGGATCTGCCGATCATCGCCATGACGGCAAACGCCCTCGCGTCCGACCGTGAGCTCTGCCTGAATGTCGGCATGAACGATCACATCGCAAAGCCGATCGATCCCCACCAGCTATTCGGAGTGCTGATGCGCTGGATCCGCAGGGACGGCGGTAACGAACACGCAGATGTGCCTCACGTGTCGCCGCCGCTCAATGCCGCCGAAAGCGGTTCAGCGCCGTTGGCGATACAGGGCATCGACACCGACGCGGGGCTGCGTCTCACCGGCGGTAACCGCGCCCGGTATGAGATTTTATTGCGGATGTTTGTCGAACGGCAGGCCGATACGGTCGGTGTCATACGCCTTGCGTTGTCCGAGGGTGATACGGGCGCCGCCGAACGAGCGGCGCATTCGCTCAAAGGCGTTGCCGCGACGCTTGGCGCCAGCGCGTTGTCGGCTGCCGCGGCGGAGGCTGAGGTTCTGGTCCGGACCGGTCAGGACCCCGAGCAGGCCTTAGAGGCTCTCTCCCTCGCGCTAGAGCCCGTAATCAACGGCATCGAGGCAGCATTGCCGCCGGAGGCGGAAGACGACGCCATCGCCCCGCCGTCGGGCGATCCGAGCACGGTTGTCGCCCCGCTCGCCAGGCTCAAGAAGCTCCTGGAAACAGACGACGGAGAAGCGGCCGATTTCGTCATGGACGCCAAGTCCCAGCTGGCTGGCGTCCTCACGCCCGGCGAAATCAAGAAGCTGTCGGCGCAGGTGGGGAATTTTGAGTTCGACGCCGCGCTTGAGAATTTGTCGGGCATCGCCTCGCGCCTCTCCATCGATCTCGGGGGCGGATCATGACCGGCTCTAACCGAAAGCTCGTCCTGATTGTCGACGATACGCCGACGAATGTTTCGGTCGTCTCCGGCGTGCTCAAGGATCAATACCGGACCAAGGTGGCCACCAACGGCGAGAAGGCTTTGGCGATCGCGACGGCGGAAGAGAAGCCCGATCTCATCCTGCTCGATGTGATGATGCCTGGTATGGACGGGTTCGAGGTGTGCCGCAGGCTCAAAGCGAACCCGGACACACAGGAAATCCCGATCATCTTCCTTACGGCCAAGACCGATTCTGTCGACGAGGAGAATGGCTTCGAGGTCGGCGCGGTAGACTATATTCATAAGCCCTTCTCTGCGCCGATCGTTCTTGCGCGCGTAAAAACGCAACTGGCTTTGCAGGACGCGGTCAGCGAGGCGCAGGATGCGCGTGCCCAAGCCGATCAGTTGCTGCATGCCTTGCTGCCGAAGAAGGCGGCGGACGAGATTCGCAGCTTTGGCACGGTGATCCCGCGGCGCTACGAGAATGTCGCGGTTCTATTTGCGACGTGAGCAACTTCACGGCCTACTGCGACCAGCACGAGCCGGAAGATGTGATCTCGCGGCTCGATGCGCTGTTCGTCATCTTCGAGCGCGTCACTGCCAAACACGGCCTTGAGAAAATCAAGACCATCGGCGATGGGTTCATGGCGGCGGCGGGTCTCTTGCACGAGGTGGAGGACCCCGTCGGTGCGGCGGTGCGCTGCGGTCTGGAAATGGCCTCGACTTTGATCGACGCCCATCTCAGTTGGGAGGTGCGCGTCGGCGTGCATGCGGGCCCGGTGGTGGCCGGAGTTGTTGGTCAGGAGCGCTACCAGTTCGACATCTGGGGCGATACCGTCAACATCGCCGCGCGCATGGTTGGCATGAGTGCGCCGGGCACTGTCGCCGCCACGGCGGAAATCTGGGATCAGCTTCGCTCGACCTTCCACGGGGAGGCCCTTGGCGAGCTCGAAGTCAAAGGCAAAGGCCCGATCTCGATCTTCGGAATCCGGGCGCTGCCCGCGTAGCATGCGCCGGCGGCGGGCACTCCTTCCGGCGTTCCGTCGGGAGTTCTCCCGGTCTGCATCGGGCAGAGAAACCTCCCAAATCGTCGCATTGACGCTGCTTCGCCATGGCGGCTTTACTGGCCGCGCTGGGCATCCTGACCATCAAGAACACCATAGGGAGGAAGGATGTCACTCCACTTCATACGACTCTCGATCGCCATTGCGGCGCTGCTCGCTATTGCCCCTGCGGGCGCGCGTGCCGCCGAGCATGTGGTGAAAATGCTCAACGACAACGGCAAGGGCGAGTACATGGTCTTCGAGCCGAGCTTCATCGAGGCGCGCCTGGCGACACGGTGAAGTTCGTGGCCGTCGACCAGTTCCACAATGCCGAGACGTTGCCGGAGATTTGGCCGGAGGCGCGGCGACGTTCCAAGGTGAACTCTCCAAAGACGTCACGCTCACCGTCGAGAAGCCAGGCGTCTATGGGATCAAGTGCGCACCGCACTATCCCATGGGCATGATGGCGCTCGTCGTCGCCGGCGAGCCCGTCAACAAGGACCAGCTCGGAAACTATGAGCCACCCGCCATGGCCAAGGCGCGCTTCGAGGCCCTTGCGGCCGAGCTACCGCAATAGGCGGAGAAGAGCCGCCGCGGCAAGGCGCCGTGGCGGCTTCTTGTCGGCGTGTGAGGCTAGTCCCTAGAATGGGGGCATGAGCGGACGGCGGGTGTGGGTCTGGACTTGTCTTGTTGGCGTGGTGCTTTTGGGCGCTACGCCCGCAATGGCGTGCGACCTGCCGCCCGGCGAGACGGCGACGATTGCCTCCGTCATCGATGGCGAGACGCTCAAGCTCACGGACGGCCGCGCCGTGCGCCTGCTCGGCGTGAAAGCGCCGTCGCCGCCGCTCGGCTGGAAGGGCGACGCGCCTTGCCGTTCGTGGCGGAGGCGAGGGCGGCACTCGAGCGCCTGACGTCAGGCGCCACGGTCGAGCTCAGATTCGACGCGCGCCGCGAGGATCG
>NZ_LPWD01000326.1 GCF_001723295.1 Methyloceanibacter marginalis | reverse complement strand
GGCGTCGGGCGCGGGCTGGTCGAGCTGGGCCTGGAGATCCGAGAGGACGTCGCCGGCCTTCTCCAGCACGGTCGACTCCGAGGTGCTCTCGCGAAACGCGTCGATCTTTTGCGACAGGGTGTAGCGATAGCTCGGCAGCTCGGCTGCGAGATTGGTCGCCTCGCGCGAGATGAGCCAGCCAAGCCCGGCGATGATGCCGAAGGCCATCACCACAACGATGGCGACGGCGAGCACGCGCGGCACCTTGATGCGGCGGAGCAGGAGAAGGGGCGGGGTCAGCACGAAGCTGAGCAGGATGGCGATGGCGAGCGGCAGCAGCACTTCGCGGCCGAAGTAGAGCGCACCGATGACGATCGTGGCGATCAGCAGACCTTGCAAGATCCCCGCGCGGCTATCGACGGTCGTGGGGAGCAGGGGCGATATCGAACGGGGCGGCATGACGGTCTCCGGCTGGACGGTCCCGCACGCCAAGTCGGCCAGCCGGCGCTTGGCTCTGGAGCTTCGCTCCAGGGAGCGACAGTAAGGCCGAATAAACCAAGAAACCGTTGAGAAGCCCATACGGTTCCAAATTAGCGCCGCGCCTCAGGCCGTTAGGAGAAGCCCATGGGGCTTGGGTGAACTCCCCGGCGGCCGAGACGTTGTCCCTAACCCGTCAACGAACACGGAGAGAAACCATGCAGAAGACTTTGTTGCTTAGTACCGCATTGGCGGCAGGCTTGATGCTCGCAAGTTCATTACAGCCCGCCGAGGCCGCGCCTCTCGCACCGCCGCTGGTTCCTGGCGCGACGCATGGCGCGCTCGTGCAGGATGCGGCCTGGAGCTGCGGCCCGCGCCGTTGCGTCTGGGTTCCCGGCTTCCGCGGTGTCGTGCCCGACTACGCGCTGGGCTGGGGCGCCCCGAGATATCCCAACTGCTACTGGAAGCGCGGCATTCTCGGCAATTGGAAGCAGAAGTGCGACTAGGGAGGGAGCCCTCCTCCCGTCCAAGGAGAAGCCAGCGGGTTCAACGCAGCCCGCTGGCTTTTTTTATTCTGAAGAGCGCTAGCCGTCCTCGTCGCCGCGCACCATCGGCTTGAACACGAGGCCCGTCTCGAGCGTATCGGCGTTGCAGAGAAATTGGAACGCGGTCTTCCGCCTGCGATCGAACACGTCCATGTACTCGGCGAAACCCCAAACCAGAATCGTGGCATCGCCGCTCATGACGCGGTCGGCGAGACTCGACGTGGAATCGCACTGCACGATACTGGCGGCCGTCGCGTCCCGCCCGAGCCGGGGCCGCGCCGCATCCAGCGACGAACGCTCGGGGAGCGGCATCACCGGCAGCATGTCCTCGTCGGACACGTCGCGAATGCCGACTTGCGCCGCGCTCTTGATCTTGAAAGCGGGCGTCTGGCCGGTATTGCGCAATGTGATCTTCACCTTGACCACGCCTTCGGACTCCGGCGTCTCGATGAACTCGAGCTTGTCCACGTCCACATAGGCGCGCACCTCTTCTTCGCTGGTCGTGTCGCTCCTCGCGGAGACGGGCGCGTCACCACGCGCCGCCCGGCGTGCCGCCAGCGCCGCCATGATGAGCGGCACGAACATCAAGAGCAAAAGCAGGGTCGCGAGCGCGCCGATCAGCATCAGCAAGCGGGATAGTCCGAGAGTGCGCTCCGACGCCGCGGCCGTCGTCTCGGCGGCCTCCGCCGTGCGCCATTGCTGGCAGAGATCGGCTTGGTAAGGATGCTGGTAGTTCTCGCACGGCTTCGAGATATCCCACGGGGCCGGCGCAGTCTGTTCCTCGGTGGCCGGCGCTTCGGCGGCCGGCGCTCGGCTTCGGGTTCGTCGTGGGCGGCTCCTCGCTCGGCTCGG
>NZ_LPWD01000325.1 GCF_001723295.1 Methyloceanibacter marginalis | reverse complement strand
CCGCCCCGCCCCCAAACCCTAAAGCGAGATCAGCACCACGCCGATCACGGCTGCGATCAGCCCGATGACGCGATGCCAAGGCATGGCCTCGCCGAGCACGACGACGCCGAGCACGCGCCGCCGACAATGAACATGCCGTAGACCGGCACCACGACATTGGCCGGCCCCAGCGACAGAGCATGAAACAGCGAACTGACGGCAACCGTGAGCGCGATGCCCCCGGCAATGGCCCAGAGCAGCGGCGGCGTCTCCAGCTCGAAAATCAACGTCTTCAACTCGCCACGCCACGCCACGACGGCGATGGCGAAGATTGCCACGATCGTGGTCGACACTGCGAGCACTTGATAAGTGGTGACAGTGCCACTCCGCTCGGCGAGCTTCACGAACAGCGTCATGAGCGAGTAGCCGGCCATGCCCAGCAAGGCCCATAAAACATAGGATTGAATCACCGCGCCTCCCGCGTCTCTGCCCCGAAATACAGGTGTCAGAGACCGCGATAGGCGCGAAGTGTCAACTCGCGGGAAGAGCCGCGCCTATTTGTCCTCGACTACGGTCTGGGGGCGATCCGTGCCCGGATCGAGCTCCTCGTGCCACTCGCCATCCGCCGTCTCATACTCGATGCCGACGGTCTCGCCCGGCACTTTCTGTTCGCCCGCCGCACGCTTGGCCGCTTCAAGCGCGGCGTCATGGGTGGGAAACGTTTCCGAGATTGTGCCTCGCGCCTGATAGGCCCAGCCATTCTCATGCTTGATGATCTTGTATACGACTTTCGTCATCGGCTTCCTCCTCGCGGCTCGTATAGTCTCACACAACCAACGCTTACCGCGAGTGGTTCCTTGAGAGGAACGCGGCCAATGAGCCTTCAAGTCATCGGTGCGGGGTTCGGCCGGACAGGCACGCTCTCGCTGAAGCTCGCATTAGAGGAACTGGGCTTCGGCCCTGCTACCACATGATCGAGACGCGCAAGCACCTGGCACACGACGCCATGTGGCTTGCGCTGGCGACCGGGCAGTCGGACGACTGGCGCGCGATACTCCGTGGCTATCGCTCCAGCGTGGATTGGCCCGCCATCTTGGTCTGGAGAGAACTGATCGCCGCAAGTCCGGACGCCAAGGTGATCCTCACCATACGCGATCCCGAAAGTTGGTACGAAAGCGCATCCAAGACGATTTTTCAGCGGATGAGCGAGCATGAGGATGCGCAGAGCGAAGGCCGCGCCGCC
>NZ_LPWD01000324.1 GCF_001723295.1 Methyloceanibacter marginalis | reverse complement strand
TGCCAGAACGGCATCATCGAGCGGCCCTCGTCCCCGCACGGCCCCTCTGCCTGCTGCACATGGCGAGAACGCGTTCCGGGGCGCCCTTGATGAGCGCAAAGGTTGCGCCGTCCTCATGGCTATGGTGCAGCGTCGCCATGAATTTGTGCTCGGTGTCGAAGGGAATCTCGTCGGTGCGCGGCAATTGCTTGCGCAGGAGCTCGGCATCGAAACCGAGTTTCATTCCGAGGCTGACAAGAGCGCCCTCCATCGGGTCGCCATGAACGCGCCAATCGTCTTCGCTTTGACGCAAATCTGCATCGTTGCAGAGGATGGCCGCTCTTGCCGCTTCGGTCAGCGTCGGATAGCGCGCGGCCTGGATCGGATCGCCGCTCAGCCTCACGTCGCCGGCGGGATCGTAGCCCGAACCGGAAACATCGAACTGCCCCTCGGCAGTGAGCACCGTGCGGGCCATCATCTCGTTGCGGGTCAGCGTGCCCGTCTTGTCGGAGCAGATTACCGACACCGAACCGAGGGTCTCGACGGCGGGAAGCCGCCGGATGATGGCGTTGCGGGCGCCATGCGCTGCACACCGATGGCGAGGGTGATCGTCATGACCGCGGGCAGTCCTTCCGGAATCGCCGAGACGGCAAGGCCGATCACCACCATGAAGGCCTCGGGCCACTCGTAGCCCTGGACATAGACGGCGTAGAGAAACACGGCGGCGCAGATGGCAAGGATCACCGCTGTCAGCAGGCGGGCGAACCGGCTCATCTGGCGCAGGAGCGGCGTGGTCAGCGTCTCGACCGTGCCGACCAGCGTGCTGATGCGGCCGAGCTCGCTCGTGGCCCCGGTCGCCACGGTGACGCCGCTGCCGCCACCGGTCGTCACGAGCGTGCCCGAGAAGGCCATTGAACGCCGGTCGCCGAGCGGGGAATCAGCCGGAAGCGGGCGCATATCCTTCTCGACGGGGAGCGACTCGCCGGTGAGCGCGGCTTCGTCGATGCGCAGGTTGCGCGCCCTGAACAGACGCAAATCCGCCGGCACACGGTCTCCAGGCTCCAGCAGAACGATATCGCCCGGAACGATGTCCTCGGCCGGCACGACGGTCCGGTGGCCGTCACGCATGACCGAGGCGTGTGGGTCGATCATGCTGCGGATCGCCTCAAGGGCCCGCTCGGCGCGGCCTTCTTGCACAAAACCGATGATGGCGTTGAGGATGACGACCGCCAAGATCACCGCGGCGTCCGTAATGTGCCCAATCGCCGTGGCCAGCACCGCTGCGCCCAGCAGCACGTAGATCAGCACGTTGTGGAACTGGAGAAGAAAACGCCACAGCGCGCTTTGCTTCGCCGACACGGGAAGACGATTGGGGCCAAACAGCGCTTTGCGCGCTTCTGCCTCGCCAGCGCTCAAGCCCGAAGAGCCGCTCTCGAGCGCCGCCAGCACCTCTTCGGCAGGTTTGCTGTGCCAAGATGTGCTTGCTTGCTGTGCAGCGCTGACGGCCGAAAGACTCACGAAAACTCGCCCTGGCTTCTGATGTCACGACGATCCCGCGAAGGGCACGCTTCCATGTTGAGCCAGATCAACCTGTGGCGTGGCAGGTCAAGGCGCCGGGGGCAGCTCGCCATCGGTCGGCGCATCGGCCGGCGCGTCGTCCGGGGCCGGCGGCATGTCGTCGAGCGGTGCCGGAGGCTCAACCGTAACGGAGACCGGCGCGGTCTCGATCTCTTTCGTGGTCCAGTCGAGAATCTCGCGCTCGATCTTGCCGAAGGCGGCGCTCAGCGCATCGACATAGTAGCGCACCTCGCTTCCCGTCGCCGGCGCCGAGGTCTCGAATTTGCGCGAAGCGATGATCTCGCTCTCCGGGCTGAGCAGCTTGGCCAGGATCACGATCTGGGCTTCGGGCGCACCTTTCGTCGCGATGTCGAACTCCCGGATGTCAATCGAGAGTTGATAATTGCTGGCGAAGTCGCCGATGGTGCGGGTGACGCGTTGCGCGTAGCCGGCGTTCTCGAACGTTTCCAGCAGCTTCGCTTGGACCAGGATCGGCAGGCTGTCGCTCCACCGCGCATTTTCGAGCGGCAAGCTTTCGTCCGGCGCGGGCTTGGTGAGGATCTTGTCCGTGTTGAAAGCGAGCAGCGTGGTCGGCTCGGGGATGACCAATTGCCAGTCCGGCGCCTCCTCGGGCGGCGGCGGAAGATCGGCCGCGGCTTGAGCGAATAGAGCGGCGCCGTGCCCTTGCCGCCGCCGGTCATGCGCTCGATGCCCGCCAAGATACCGTCGACCTTGTCGGCGTTGCGCGCCAGCGCGTCGGTGAAGACTTCGATGTTCTCGATCGCTTCGTTCAGCGGTTGCGCATTCTCGTTCAGAATCGTCTCGACCTGCTGAAACGCATCGCGCGCGGACTGGGTCCAATCCTGACCGACGCCGGGCGGGGCGATGAGCGTGGCGATGCCGCCATCGGCCGGAAGCGGTGCGGTGGAGGTGCCGCCGGTGAGCGTGATGGCAACGCCGCCTGTGAGGCCCTGCTGCTCCACGTTGACCCGCGTATCCTCACGGATAGGCGTGTGCTTCACCACATCGATGGTGGCGATCACCTGCTGCGGCTGGGCGGGATTGAGAGCGATGCCGGTGACATCGCCGACGCGGATGCCGTTGAACAAGACGGCGGAGCCGACCAGCAGGCCGGAGACCGAGCTCTCGAACTGCACGCGATAGGTTTCGCGCTCGCCGAAGCCGCCTTTGTTCTCCAGCCAATAGACGAAGCCGAAGGTCGCGGCGATCACGGCGAGCATGAACAGTCCGATCAAGGCGTAGCGGGCGCGGGTTTCCATCGATCAGATCCCTTTCCGTTCAAGCGCTCATCTGGCGGTCCGCCAGCATGCCGCCGCGCTTCCCCTGGAAGTAGGTTTTCACCCAGGGGTGTTCCGATTCAAGCATTGTGGCGATGGGGCCGTCGGCCACGACCTTGCCGTCGGCCAGAACCGCGATGCGGTCGCACGCGGTATAAAGACTCTCCAGGTCGTGGGTCACCATGAACACGGTGATCTCCAAGGTCTGCTGAAGCGTGCGGATCAATTCGTCGAAATCGCCGGCGGAGATCGGGTCGAGGCCGGAGGTGGGCTCGTCCAGAAACACGATCTCCGGATCGAGCGCCAGGGCGCGCGCCAGCGCGACGCGCTGGGTCATGCCGCCCGACAGCTCGGAGGGAAACTTGTTGCCGTCATGAGGGGAGAGCCCGACCATCTCCAGCTTGGCGAGCGCCATCTCATCCATCAGCCTTTGCGAGATGTCCAAATTCTCGCGCATGGGAAACTGCACGTTCTGCTTGACCGTGAGCGAGGAGAACAGGGCGCCTTGCTGAAACAGCACGCCCCAGCGGCGTTCGAGCGCGCGGCGCTTCTCCTCGCTCGCGTGCGCCAAGTCGACGCCGAGCACCTCGATGCTGCCGTGCTGCCGCGGTAAGAGCCCGATAATGGTGCGCAGCAGGACCGACTTGCCCGCGCCCGAGGCGCCGACGACGCCGAGGATCTCGGCGCCGCGCACGTCGAGGTCGAGGTGGTTCAGCACGGTCTGACCGCCGAAGCCGACCACGAGGTCGCGCACCTTGATGACGGGTTCCTTGGCGGTCATCGCGGGATCACATTCCGATCGAGGCGAAGAAGATGGCGAACAGCCCGTCCAGCACGATCACCAGAAAGATCGATTCCACCACGGACTTGGTGGTCTGAATGCCGAGCGACTCGGCGCTGCCTTTGACGCGCAAGCCCTCGGCGCAGGCGATGATGCCGATGACGAGGCCCATGAAGGGCGCCTTGATCATGCCGACCTGAAAATGGGTGAGCGAAATCGCGTCGGTGAGCCGCGCCATATAGATGTCGGGGCTCATGCCGCCATAGAGCCAGGCCACCAGGCCGCCCCCGTAAAGCGCCGCCATGGAGCCGAGGAAGGTCAGCACCGGCAGCGCCACGACCAGGACGAGGATGCGCGGCAGGACCAGGACCTCGATGGGGTCGAAGCCCATGGTGCGCAGTGCGTCGATCTCCTCGCGCATCTTCATGGAGCCAAGCTCGGCGGTGTAGGAGCTGCCTGAACGCCCGGCCACCATGATGGCGACGATGAGCACGCCGATTTCGCGCAAGACCAGGATGCCAACGAGGTCCACGGAGTAGAGCTCGGCGCCGAATTTGCGGAAGTGGAAGATGCCTTGCTGCGAGATAATGGCGCCGATCAGGAAGGTGATGAGCAGGATGATGGGCACCGCCTGCCAGGCCACGCGGTCGAACTGATGCACGGTCGAGGTGAGGCGGTATTCGCGCGGCCGCACGATAACGCGCACCAGCGCCGTGCCGACGCTTCCCAGCATCTCGGAGAAGACGACGAAGTTGTGCCCGAAAGACGCGCCGCCGCGGCCGATTGCGGCAAGGGCGGTGACGATGGGGTTCAGACGCGGAGGCTGCGGTGGCGCCTCTTGATTGACGCCGTGCATCTCCTCCAGGAGGCCAAGGTCGTGCTCGGGTAACCCGACGACGACAGCCTCGCGGCCCGAGGTCGTCCATTGGCGGGTGAGCCGCTCCAGCAGCCAGGCGCCGAAGGTGTCGAACTCGCGGACACCGCCCATATCGATCGACATGTTTTTGGCTTTGGGCGCTTCGCCCGCGACGCCTTCGACCAGGGCTTCGAGTTCGCCCGCCATGCGGG
>NZ_LPWD01000323.1 GCF_001723295.1 Methyloceanibacter marginalis | reverse complement strand
GCGAGCCCAAGGCCATCGCGCCGTCATACGGCTTCGTCTCGCGCGGCGGCGCGACGGCGACGGTCTTGACGGTGTTCACCGTCACGTCGGGCTTGCTCGCCGCCGGGGGAAGGGCCGCCTGCTGCGGTACGGGCTCGGTCTCCGCGATCGGGCCTTTCAGCGCGGCGGACGCCGTCTCGGCGGCTGGCGCTTCGGCCGGCGCGATCTCGTCGGCGGTCGCGCCCGCCGTCTGTTCCATCTGCGCAGTCTCGACCGGCGGCGCGGGCAGGGCGGGGTCGGCCGTGGCGACTTGCGGCGGGGTGATGCTCAGTTCGGTCGTCGACTGGGCCAGCACGGTGCCGTCGCCGGAGATAAGTTCGACGCGCATATTCGCCACGCCGTTCTGCGCGGGCATGCAGCTGCAAGCCGGCGATCTCGTCCGGGCGCAGGCTCCAGCCGGTGTCGCCGTAGGGGCGGCCTTGGGAGAACGACGCGCCTTGGGGCAGCGCGCTGACGGCAATGAGGCTGCGCTCCGGCAGCGCCTCGGCCTGGTCGATGGCGATGGGGAAGGCGATCGTCTTGCCGGCGTCGGCCTCGAGGCGATCGGGCGACGAGAGCGCTACATCGGGGACGCGGCGCGGCGCTCGCGTCTCTTGCTCCGGCGCGGCCATGCCGGCCGTGATGGGCGCGCTCGTCACGGTCAGCTCCTGGACCAGCTCCTGGTCTTGCGGTGCCGTGTCCTGCCACCACAGGAAGAAGACAAACGACAGCGGCACGACGGTGAGACCGACCAGTCCCGGGAGCAGCGTGCCGAGGGGCAGGCCGAGCTCTTTGAGGCGAGGCACACCGAAACGCGCCCGCGCTGCCACGCGCGCCGGTCCGACTTCCAGCCGCGGCGGGACAAGATCTTGTCTGGGCTGGCTCACGCTCGGGAGCAGCGAAGCGGCAGGTGCCCGGCCAGGCCCGGAGCTCGGCGGCTCGTTGAAGCGCTCAACCAGCGTCGCAATATTTGGCCCCCAAGCCTCTGATGCGTCGGCGGGAACTTCCGATTCGTCGAAATGCGATTCCGGCTCCTCGAGAGGCTGAAACGCGTAATCGGATTTCCAGGCGGGCGCGTGCTGCATGGGACTTCTCCGGGGGCACGCTCTCAAAGCGTGCCATTTCGATCACTGTCAAGCGGAATGCTTAACCCTCAAAAGGGACCGGAAAAGGACGAGAATATGTACGCCCGAAGCAAGGATGGCCCGCCCGAGCCCCGGGAAATCAACGAGAATCCGCTGTGAGTGTTGCCCGGTTACAATTGCTGCGGCGCAGCGTTTGGTATAACAACGCCTGCTTCAAGCTCAGCTTAGAACGAGGGGGCAAGAGATGCGTCTTGGCGCGCGCGGGTGGAGTCTGGCCGTTTGCTTGGTGTTGATGTCGGCGGGCGCGTTCGCCAGCAACTTCTCGGCCTCGCTCAAGAACTATTACGCCCAGTTCGAGATCGTCGTCGCGTGCGAGGAGCAGGCACAGCTCTCCGAGGCCGAGGCCGACGCCGCCGAGGCGGCCATGGACAAGATCGAGAGCTACTACCTCAAGAAGGACGCTTCGATCGACAAGGACCACTTGCTGGATCTGGCCGAGGCGGACCGGGACGAGGGCTTCCGGATCATGGGGCGGAGCGGCGGCGGCTTGCGGCCCTATTGCCGCCAGTCCTTGCGCGATCTTCTCATGAAGGCCGAAGAGATCGCTCCGGTGGCTAGCGAGCACTGACGGGCGAAGAGGGCTCCTCATCGCCCGCGACACGTTCTGCCAGCATGGGCGGGGTCAGATACATGATCGAGGTCTTGCGCCGGCCGCCTTGCGCATAGGCGACGGACAGGATCGCTCCGCCGAGCTGTTTGACCTCATCCGGGGTCAGGGCTTCGGCCACAAGGCCGAAGCGCGCGCCAGCCGGCACCGCCGCGCTGTCCTTCCCGGCGACCGTGAGCATCAGCGGTAATGCACCTCCACCCGCATCCGGCTTGAGCACCGCGCGGATGTCTTCCAAGGGCTGATCGGAGACATTGGCGCCGGTGAGCATGAATGTGTCGCTTGCCGCGGGCGCATCGAGCAACCACTGGATCGGCGCGGAGCCTGTGTCCGCGACGGGTTCGACCTCGGGTTCCGGCGCGGACCTCTGCACTGCGACCGGCTCGGCCTTTTCCTCGGGGTTCGGCGCCGCTGTCTCTTCTGTTGCCTGCTCAGCCTTGAACCACGCCCCCCAGGAGAACCAATCGGCGGCCGTCGCGGTCAAGACCGGCTTCGGTTCGCGGGGACCAGCGTCCTTCCGGCTTGCGAGCGAGGTGGAGGCCTGTTCCAGAGCGGTGGCGAGTTCCAGGGCAGGGCGGTCCCACCCGGCCGGGAGCTTTTTGGCCAGCTGGGCGAGGCCCTCGTGGATCTGGTTAGGGCCTTGGGCCGTCGAAAAGAGTACACAGCCGGCGACCAAAACCATGGACAACGCCGTCGAGCCGAGCGTGACCCAGGTCCTGCGCTGGCTATAGGTCGCAACGAACAGGAGTACCAAAACGATACCGGCAACGAGCAGATCCAATGTGTGCCCCAAGTTCATCCCTCGTAAGCGCCACAATGGCCCAAAACGTGGCACGAGCACGGCGAAGCCTGGCGGAAAAGGGTGAATATCGGCCTACCGCGTCTTGCGCGGCGGGTCCAAGACAGCGGCTAGCCCGTGACGATGGCCGACATCACCCTCCCGTGGGAAAAAGCAGCTGCACCTGGAAGCGCAGCTGCCAGTCGGGCCCTTGTTCCGGCGTGATGACATTGTCGTAGGCGCTCAGCGACATGTTCACGGGCTGGTGGCCGATACTGAACACGCGGCCCACGCCGCCGCCCAGCGGCAGCGTCCACTGGTCATCGGCCGGCGCATTCCAATCGGCGGTGATGATCGGCGCCGAGGTGAGGTACCAGCCGTGCTTCAAATTGTAGTTCACGAAATACTGGAGCAGGAACGCGTTCACGTCCGGCTCGTTGGAGTCGCCGGCGAACGACCAGATGTTGTTGACGAGGGCGCCGACCACCCATTTGCCAGGCGTCCACACGATGGCGGCCGTGGGACCTGCGCCCCATTTGTCGGGACCGAGACTCCTGTCCGTGTTCGTGGGCAGATAAAGGGTCGGCCCCGCGCCCACCATGAGCTTCGGATTGATCTGCTTCACGAAGAAGAAGCTCGGATTGAAATTGCCGAGACCGAAATCGCTCTCGTCACCCTCGTACACCGGCGGCTGATACACGACCGGCAGGATCCAGCGCGTGACCAGGTTCCATTCCTCGTTCAGCTTGAACGGGATGACCGGCTGGATGTTGAGGATGTTCTGCTCTTTGTCGAACGGTCCGACATTGAAGTTGGTGTTGTTCTGGAAGGGGACCGAAATCAGATTGGCGATCGGGTTCTGCGCTTGCTGCGCGAGATTGCCGGAGTCCTGCGCTTGGGCCGAAGAGATGCTCGCCGCCGCGAGCAACAGTGCGCCCGCCAAAATCCCACGTAACGTATTCATGCCGCATCCTTCCCAACGTTGGAGCCTTAGGGCCCTTGGTCCGGGAGCGTACCAATGTCGCTGCCTACCGCGGATTCTGCAACTCTAGAGCAGGCAGGAGGCAGGATTGTCCCCAGGGGTTGTTCGCGCGTTCGCCGCGGGCGCACGCCTTGCCGAAGCTGGCGGGAAGGGTTCGTATCCCCTAAAACCGGGCCAAACGAGTGGAGAAATAGACCCGCGCATGGCCCCGCCGCCCCTTCTTCTGCTGAAAGAGATTTCGCTGAGCTTTGGCAGCAAGCCGCTGCTGGATGAGGCAACTCTGTCCATCGGTCCCTCGGAGCGGCTGTGTCTGGTGGGGCGGAACGGCTCGGGAAAGTCCACTTTGCTCAAGATCGCCTCGGGCGAGATCGAGCCCGATCACGGCAGCCGTTTCGTGCAGCCCGGCGTGACCATCCGCTATCTGGCGCAAGACCCGGACCTGTCGCGCTTTACGACCACGCGCGCCTTTGTCGAGGCGGGACTTTCCCCGGGCGATGATCCCCACCGGGCGCGGTATCTCCTGGAAAGCCTTGGCCTCACGGGAGAGGAAGACCCGTCGCGTCTGTCAGGCGGCGAGACGCGCCGCGCGGCGTTGGCCCAGGTGCTCGCGCCGGACCCGGACATTCTGCTGTTGGACGAGCCCACCAACCATTTGGACGTGGTTGCCATCGAGGAACTGGAAACTGTGCTGAAGACCTCGCGCTCGGCACTGGTGCTGATCAGCCATGACCGGCGATTTCTGGAGACTCTTTCGCAGGCCACGGTGTGGCTTGACCGCGGCACCACGCGGCGGCTCGAGCAAGGGTTCGGCGTCTTCGAGGCGTGGCGGGACGGCATCCTCGAAGAGGAGCAGATCGCGCACCACAAGCTCAACCGCCAGATCGTGCGTGAGGAGCATTGGCTGCGCTATGGTGTCAGTGCACGGCGAAAGCGCAACCAGCGGCGGCTTGAAGGGCTGCTCTCCTTGCGCGGTACGCGTGTCCAGGCGAAGCAGAACCGCATCCAAGCCGACGTGAAGCTGACGGCGCATGAAGCCGGTGAGGCTGGGCGGAAAGTCATCGAAGCCCACAGGCTCACCAAGAGCTATGGCGACCTGAAGCTGGTCAGCGATTTCAGCATTAGAATAGCCCGCGGCAACCGGGTCGGCATTGTTGGGCCGAACGGCGCCGGCAAGACGACTCTCATCAACCTGCTGACGGGCTCGTTGAAGCCCGACGCCGGCACCGTGAAGCTCGGCACCAATCTCGAAGTGGCGAGCCTCGATCAACGCCGCGAGAAGCTCGATCCGGAGCAAAGCGTTTCCGCGACGCTCACTGACGGCAGCGGCGATTCGGTGATCATCAATGGCGAAGAGCGTCACGTCATCAGTTATATGCGGGACTTCTTGTTCGCACCCGAACAGGCCGGAACGCCCGTGAAGGCCCTGTCGGGCGGAGAGCAGGGCCGGCTGATGCTCGCGGTGGCGCTGGCGCATCCCTCCACGTCCTCGTACTGGACGAGCCGACCAACGATCTCGATCTGGAAACCCTCGACGTCCTTCAGGAGATGCTGGCGAGCTATCCCGGCACGGTGCT
>NZ_LPWD01000322.1 GCF_001723295.1 Methyloceanibacter marginalis | reverse complement strand
GCGCGCGAGCGCCGCCACGGAGCCCAGCAGTCGCCGAGCACGTGGATGGCCGCGCCTCGCACGTTGAGGTTCTCGCGGTCCGCCCCGCGCAGCAGCCAAAAGGCGGCGATGTTCACCAGCAGACCGGCGATCGCCACGCCGACCATGATCCCGCCGTCGACGTGAGGCGTGCCCATCAGCCGCTCGATCGCCTCGTAGACGATCCATCCCGCGATCACGAACAAGGCCAGACCATTGGTGAAGGCGATCAGCACCTGGAAGCGGTCGAAGCCGTAGGTGCGCTTCCAATCCGCCGGCCGCCGCGCCAGCCGGAAGGCGAACCAGGCGAGTGCCAGCGAGGCGAAGTCGGTGAGCATGTGACCGGCGTCGGCGATGAGCGCCAGCGAATCCGCGGCGATGCCGCCCACCACCTCCACGAACATGAAGCCGCCGGTGATGAGCGCGGCAAGCCCATGCGCCTTTCGTTCTTGGCGTTGACGTCGCCGGGACCGTGATCGTGTGAACCGTGCATCGTCCCGCCTCAGGCCATGGTCTTGCGCGGGTCGAGCGCGTCGCGCACGGCCTCGCCGACGAAGATCAGAAGGCTCAGCATCACGGCGATGACAAAGAACGCGGTCAAGCCGAGCCACGGGCGCTGAAGATTGTCTTTGCCTTGCGCCAGCAGTTCGCCGAGCGAAGGCGAGCCCGGCGGCAGGCCGAACCCGAGAAAGTCGAGCGAGGTCAGCGTGGTGATGGAGCCGTTCAGAATGAACGGCATGAAGGTCAGCGTCGCCACCATGGCGTTCGGCAGCAGATGCCGGAAAATGATCTTGAGATTGGGCAGTCCGAGCGCCCGCGCCGCGGTGACATATTCGAAGTTGCGTGCGCGCAGGAACTCCGCACGCACGACCCCCACCAGCGCCACCCAGGAGAAGGCGAGCAGGATGCCGAGCAGGATCCAGAAATTCGGCTCGATCACCGCCGCCACGATGATCAGCAAATAAAGCTGCGGCACGCTGGTCCAGATCTCGATGAAGCGCTGGAACAGGAGGTCGGTCCAGCCGCCGAAATAGCCCTGGACTGCTCCCGCGGCGACGCCGATGATTGAGGAGAACACCGTCAACACGAGCCCGAACAGCACGGAGATGCGGAAGCCGTAGATGATGCGGGCAACCACGTCGCGCCCCTGATCGTCCGTGCCGAGCCAGTTCCATTCGAGCGAGGCGTCGCAGGGGTGAAAGCCGCGCTCCACCGCAAGCGCGCAGTCCTTGTCCGTGAGCAGCCATGTGGGCTTCACCGGAAACGCCATTGGCGGGTTCTTGTTTTGGGTGTTGTAGGAGAAGCGGATCGGCGGCCACAGCATCCAGCCGCCGTTCTCGGTGATCAGCTCCTGCACCACGGGGTCGCGATAGTCGGCCTCCGTCTCGAACACGCCCCCGAAATCGGTCTCCGGATAGGCCTCGAAGATCGGCCAATAAAGCTGACCGCCATACTCGACGACAATCGGCTTGTCGTTGGCGATGAACTCGGCGCAAAGGCTGATGCCGAACAGCACGAGGAAGATCCACAGCGACCAGTAGCCGCGCCTGTTCGCCTTGAACGTCTGCCAGCGCCGCCGGTTGAGAGCTGAGAACCGGGGCCGCAGACGCGGGATACCTCCCGCGGCGACCTCCTCGGTGACGCTAACGTCGGTCGGTGCGTCCATCAGACCTCCCGCGTCTCGAAGTCGATGCGGGGATCGACCCACGTATAGGTGAGGTCGGAAAGCAGATTGATGAACAGGCCGAGCAGCGAGAAGATATAGACCGTGGCGAACACGACCGGATAGTCGCGGTTCACGATCGACTCGAAGCCGAGCAGGCCGAGCCCGTCGAGCGTAAAGATGGTCTCGATCAACAGCGAGCCGGCGAAAAACGCGCCGATGAACGCGCCGGGAAATCCGGCGATGACGATCAGCATGGCGTTGCGGAACACGTGTCCGTACAGCACCTGGTGTTCCGTAAGCCCCTTGGCCCGTGCCGTGATGACGTATTGCTTGCGGATCTCCTCCAGGAACGAGTTCTTGGTCAGGAACGTCGTGGTGGCGAAGGCCGCAAGCGCCATGGCGAACAGCGGCAGCACCAGATGCCAAAAATAGTCGAGGATCTTCTCGTACCAGGGGAGCGACCAGAAATCCTCCGACACCAGTCCGCGCAACGGGAAGATCTGCAAGAACGAACCGCCCGCGAACAGCACGATCAGGAACACGGCGACGAGGAAGCCGGGGATCGCGTAGCCGATGACGATGACGCTCGAGGTCCACACGTCGAAGCGCGTGCCGTCGCGCACGGCCTTCCGAATGCCAAGCGGAATTGAGATGGAGTAGGAGATCAGCGTCATCCACAAGCCGAGCGAGATCGACACGGGCATGCGCTCGGCGATCAGCTTCAGGACGCTGGTGTCGCGGAAATAGCTCTCGCCGAAATCGAAGCGCAGATAGTTCCAGATCATCATGCCGAAGCGTTCATGCGCCGGCTTGTCGAAGCCGAACTGCTTCTCGAGGCTGGCGATGAACTCCGGGTCCAAACCTTGCGCGCCGCGATATTTGGAGGGCGCGGCGGACACGTCGCCGGGCATGCCTTGCTGGCCGCCGCCGGTGCCCGAAAAATCGCCGCCGCCGCCGCTGAACTTGGCCGTGGCTCCCGGGTCGGTGCCGGCAAGCTGGGCGATCAGCCGCTCAACGGGTCCGCCCGGCGCGAACTGCACGATGATGAACGTCACCAGCATGATGCCGAGCATCGTCGGGATGATCAGAAGGATGCGCCGAAGGATATAGGCGGCCAATGTCGCTAGGTTTCCTGTTGCTCTTCGGTCCGGCCGCGGCCCCGCCTTGGCGGTCCGGATTTCGTGCCTGAGCCTGATGCTTACTGGATTCTGGCGGCAAGTGGAACCCGACACAGGGGGCTGGAATCATTGCAATCTGGTAAGGTCCGTTGGCGCTGATTGTGGGAAGGCGATGG
>NZ_LPWD01000321.1 GCF_001723295.1 Methyloceanibacter marginalis | reverse complement strand
GGTACGCGGTCGGTCCCGGCGGCAAGCCGCACGGGGCGACGCAAGGCGCGGGCGCGACGGCAACCGGCGCGGCCCCGCAAGGCGCAACACATGGCGCCGCCGCGACGACGCGCGGCCGGCGGAGGCGCCGCAAGGGGATCGGATTGGGCGCGGGAACGAGAACGGCGGCGTGCAACGCCAGCCGGTGAGGCAGCCTCCGGCGTCCGCATCGGCCGCAAAGAACAGGCTGAAACCGGCCGCCACCGCCACCACGGCGACAACACTCAACAGGACCTTCATACTCGGAACTCCACTCAGGACAACGGGACTAGGGGCGGCCCAGCCAGCCTCGAGCGGCCGGCGAAAGGTTGTCCTGAGAGTACGGCGTTCAAGTATCGGTAAAGTTAATAGAGCCCTGCGTGCACGAAGAAAAGAGTTACGCACCCACTAATGTTCGGCCCAAAACGATACAAATCGTTGAGACGAAAGTATTATGAGATGACGACTACAGAGGGACTTCGCGCAAATTTACTTCGACGGGCTCACTTGAAGTAAGGTTCAGACTGCGCGCCTCGTCGGCCAGAGGTGGGCTCCAGATAGTGGAAATAAGGCTCGCAGCGCGGGAAGTCCTCCTGCGCGGTGGTGTACGGCCGGTAGAACCACCAATAGTTCTTCCGCAAGCAATAGACACTTTGCGCCCGCTTGCCGTGATGGAAACGCGGCCCATCTTGGGAAACCGTGACCACCCCGGCGGGGGCTCCCATCGAGAGCCCGAGAGCCGGCATCGCGGCCTGCGCCGCGCCAAGCGGCATGAGCCCCAACAACAGCGCGCCAGCGAAAGCGGCGAGTCCAAGCGATTTGTCGGCCATGCCCTGATTCCCCCAGAGGGACCCCTCTTAAGCACTCAGACTCTAAACGAAGAAAGAGGCTTCAGCAACGCAAGGCTCCAGCAAGAAATGCCGGTGCATGGTTCGCCGTCAAAGCTTGACAGTGACATATTCCCGTCGATCAACTCGCATAGCTATGGAGTCGTCTTTGCTCCATCCGGAACAAAGATCCCAAGGCAAGAGTTGCTTCTAAGGTAAGCAACTTTAACGGTATTCAGGGAGCCCCCCAATGGCGACATCAAAAGAAACCGAAGACTTGAACGCGCAGATCGACGCGATCCGCGCCGACATGCAGAATCTATCCTCCACCGTCAGCAGCATCGCCAGCAAGCAGATGAACCGCGCCCAGAACAAGGCGATGGAAACCAAGCACGACGCAGAGGAAGCCATAAAGAGCAATCCGCTTCAGGCCGTCGCGATCGCCGCGGGGCTGGGCTTCCTGTTCGGCGTCTTCACCCGCCGCTAGGAGGCTTCATGCTGCGCCTCATATTGACGGCCGTCTCCTCCCTTCAGATTGGGACGCGCATCAAGGATGCCGTCGAGCGCTCGGTGAAGAAGGCGGTCATTATCGCCATCGCCGCCGTGATTGCGCTGTACGCGATCGCCTTCGGCTTGGTCGCCGGCTATCAGGCGCTGATCGTGTATGGCTTCACCGCGGTGGCGGCGGCGGGCATCGTGGCGGGAGCTCTCGTGGTGCTTGCCCTCATCGTCCTCGCCTTCATTCCGATCGTGACGCGCCAGAAGAAGACGGAAGCACCGAGCCTGATGGAGGCGCCCGCCGAGGGCATGGCCATGATCGACCAGAGCGTCGGGAAGGCCATGCAGCAGGTGGGCCCGCTAACCCTCCTCGTCGCCGCGTTCGCGGCCGGTCTTCTGGCAAGCCGCCGCCGCTAAACGTGCCGTTCCGGCACGTCTCTTAATCCCGTCTTAACCACCCGCCCTGCACCTTCGCGGGAAGCGAAACGCTTTCCACCAGGGGACGGGGCGAAGGACATGCTGAGGGCGTTCGGTCTGATGCTGCTGGCGTTGGCCATCACGGTCGGCCACGCGCAGGCACAGGTCGTCGATGTGCCCAAGACCTATCCGATTCCCTTGCCGCCCCTGTCCAACCCCGAGCCCCAATGGGAGCTTGGCCTGCGCTACTGGTACAGCGAGGGCAGCACGCGCTTCGACATCAATTCGCAGCAGCAAAACCCATTCCTCGGCAACCCCACCTCGACCCTCACCTATGATGGTATCGACGCCAATTCGCTCGAATTCGTCTTTGCCGTGCGCAACGAGACACGCACCTTCTTCAAGGGCTTCGTCGGCGGCGGCTGGCTCGACAATGGCAGCCTCGACGACGAGGATTTCTTCGCGGGCCAGATCAAGTTCTCCGACACATACAGCCAGCTCGACGGCGACGGCATGGTCTACGGCACCATGGACGTCGGCCAGGACTTCACGCTAATCGACCGCAAGGCCCGCGTGGTGCTGAGCCCCTTCGTCGGCTTCAACTATTGGGAAGAATCGGTGGACGGTTATGGCGCGCGCTGCAACCGCGACGATATCGGCGGCCTCGTCTGTGGCCCGCCCGGCTCCATCGCAGTTCCGTTCGGCACCAAGGTCATCAACAACACGGCGAGTTGGTCATCGCTGCGGCTGGGCGCCGAGCTCAAGGCCAAGCTCTGGAACCGGCTCACCCTGCGCACCGACGCCGCCTTTCTCCCGGTCGCGTATCTCTGGAACGACGACAGCCACTTCCTGCGCTCGGATCTCGGCCCCGTGCCCAATATCGAGGACAGCGGCACCGGCTGGGGCTACCAGCTCGAAGGCGAGCTCCGGCTCGACGTGACCGATCACTGGGCGCTCGGCGCCGGCGTCCGTTATTGGTATGCGCAGACCAACGGCGAAAGCGACTTTATCAATATCGGCGTGACCACCGAGCTTCAGGATTTCACCAGCGAGCGCTTCGGCGTGTTCGGCAACGCCACCTACCGCTTCAACACCTATTAGGGCCCCGTTTCCGGCGCCGTCCGCGCGCGCTGCTTGAGTGGGCGGGGAAAAGTGGGATAAAGGCTTGGTCGCAAAGGGCGCCGTCCCCATGTCGAGGACCTGGCGCGCGCAGAATGCCGGCTTAGCTCAGTTGGTAGAGCGGCTGATTTGTAATCAGTAGGTCGGGGGTTCGAATCCTCCAGCCGGCACCACTTCACACGAGACGTCTCGATGACACCCGATTCTCCGCCTGTGTGTCGTCGCATCACAGCCTTCACCGGTCAAAGCGTCCATAACGCGTCTATCGTACCCGCGACAAAGGACGCATCTCATGGCCTATCGACTGAGCCCGCCGACACAGGTGGTGTTCTTCCTCTCGCTCTTGCTCGCCGTCCTGGCGCTGCTCGCGCAATATGCCGCCGTCACCATTCCGGTGGTCAGCGGTCACACCTTCGAGACGTTGCTGCTCGCCTTCCTGCTCTTGCTTGCAGGAAACCTCTTCCGCGGCTTCTAGGACAGCGGCCCACTCGGGACACACAAGGCGGGGCTATTCCTCGACGACGT
>NZ_LPWD01000320.1 GCF_001723295.1 Methyloceanibacter marginalis | reverse complement strand
CCGAACAGCGCCGCCGCGGACACCAGAGCCACGCTCAAACCGGCCAGACACGATCTCATGGTTCATCCCCTCCTGGCGGGACGGCTTAACCATAGAGATTTGTGCTCGCCGTCCGGACATCAAGGGGTCACGGCCTACCAGGCAGAGTAATCCAGCCGAAGCCGAGCGCGAAACCGGCGATAACGGCAAGCGCAAGGGAAACGCTGAGGACCCAGATCACCCCCGCATGAGCGCCCTGACGGGCCTCCGTGGTGGTCATCTCGGTATGGGCTTCGCCATCGCGGTCGATCTTGGTCGTTGCCATGAACGTCCTCCTCTCGTCGTCAGATTGTACGGATGTGCTTGGAAAACGCGCAAAGCGCCGCAAAGGTTCCATACCGATCCGAAAGATATCGGGTGAGGGCAGGAGCTGCTTCGACTGCGCGGGCTAGGCGCCGTCCTCGAGCGTTTCGAGCGCCGCTTGGATCGCTGCCAGGAGCTCGCCTGGACTGCGGCGATTGTCGGAGGGCTCCATGCCTTCGTCCGTGGCGCGAATCAGCGCGTCCGCATCCTCTTCCCAGCGCAGCAGAATCGATTTCTTGTCCTCGGGCGCCAACGATGCCTGAAGCACGTCCTCCGGCCCGTGAAAGACGGATGCAGGGTCGAGCTTGGCTTGCGCGATATCGGCGGCTGAGAGGGTCTTCATGGCAGGTGGGTCTCCTCGGCTATAAGCTTTATCAAGTCTCCTGTGGTCCTTTCGGAGGCGTCTCCGCGAACCTCCGTTCGCGTTCAAGGATCCCGAAATGCTCGAAAAGATTCTAGGCGCGCTGCTCCCCGCGGTCATCACCATTCTGCTCGGCTACTTCGCCGCGCGCCATCACGACTTCAAGCAGACAGAGGTGCCGACCCTCAATCGGATGGTGATGAGCTATGCGCTGCCGCTCTCGCTCTTCGTCGGCGTTGTCAGCGCCGGGCGCGCCGAGCTTCTCGCCGATCTGCCGCTGGTGGCGTTCCTCGCCGCCGCGTTCATCGGCATGTATGCGGCGGTTCTCCTGCTTGGGGTTTTCGCCTTTCGCTGTTCGCCGGGCTTGAGCGCGCTTCGTGCGCTGACGGCGGCGGCGCGAGCACCGCCTTTGTCGGCACGCCGGTGCTCGGCTATCTCTACGGGGACAAGGGCGACATCCCCGTTGCGGTCGGCAGCATCATTATCGTGGTCTGCCTGGTCCCCGCCACGCTGATCCTGCTGTCGCTGGGCACGGAGGCGCAACCCGTCGCCAAGCACGGGCAGGGCACTGCCGCCGCGCAAGCGGCGCCTCAAGACATCGACGTCGGGGGCAAGATCCTGAATGCCCTGAAGCAGCCCGTAGTCTGGCTGCCGTTCTGCGGTTTCGTCCTCATGATCTTCGATGTCGAAACGCCAAAAGTGTTCGACGATTCGCTGGCGCTGCTGGGCGATGCCTCGGCGGGCGTGGCCCTGTTCACCGCGGGCATCATCTTGGCCGGCTACAAGATCATCGTGAACGTAACCGTCATGTCCCTCGTCTTCGTCAAGAACGTGGTGCAGCCCGGGCTGGTCTGTGCCGGCATGCTCTGGTTGGGATACGGCGACCCGCTCCTCGGCGAAGCGGTGGTGACGAGCGCGCTCCCGCCGGTCACGCTCGTCGTCATGCTTGCTGTTCAATACCGGGTCGCCATCCCCGAGACGGCGTCGGCCTTGATGTTCAGCACCCTCGGCTCGCTTCTCACCATGAGCGCTTTCATCTGGCTCTTGCTCTAATGGACCTGCGTGCTCGCGCGCGCTTACGCGCTCTTGGGCGTTGGAAGCGTCTCCGCCTCGGCGGTGTCATCGGTGTCCCCGAGCTGCAGCGTAGCGGCGAGGCGGCCCCTGGCGCGGTTGACGCGGCTCTTGATGGTGCCGACCGCACAGCCTGAAATCTCCGCGGCCTCTTCGTACGAGAAGCCCCGCGCGCCGACCAGAACCAGCGCTTCGCGCTGATCCTCGGGCAGATGCGAAAGCGCTTCCTGGAAGTCCCGCATATCCATATGGCCCGGCTGCTCCGGCTTCGAGGAGAGCCGCGCGGCGTAGCTGCCGTCGGCGTCTTCAACTTCCCGCTTCCGCTTGCGCCGCTCGGAGAAGTACGTGTTGCGGAGGATCGTAAAGAGCCACGCCTTCAGATTCGTGCCTTCCTTGAAGGAATCGAGATGGTTCCACGCCTTGAACAGGGTTTCCTGGACGAGATCGTCCGCCCGGTCGCGGTCGCCGCAAAGCGACACGGCGAACGCTCGTAGGCTGCCGATTTGGGCTACGAGAGAGTCTCTCAGGCCCGGGGACACATTGCGCGGCAAATCAATTATCTCCGTTTCGATCGAGATCCTTGAGCAATCTCAGAAGATGATCCGGAACGGGTTCTTCGGCGACCTCGTCGAACATGGCGCGAACTTGCCGGCCGATATGCGCCTGAAGGGCGGGGGACATGGCTTTCCCTTGCTTCGGCCCTGGCGCAATGTTCTCGTTGTTTTGGTCTTGCCGATCAGCGCTTTTCCTTGCGTCTACGGTCATGCGCTTGGGCGCCTTTTTCTTGTCATTTCGGTTCACAGCGGTTCCTTGTCGATGCTATCGGCAAATGCGATTGTAACCGGATTCCGCCGCCTGTATGACCCGAAAAACCCATCAAGCTTCAAAGAGTTCCAAAATGTGGGGAACTTTGGCGCGATTACCGGCATTTCATCAGACTCCTACCCACCAATGCCCGTATATCCTCCACCCCGCTTTGTGAGACAATAGGTCAATCATTTTTGCCCTCGGAGTAGATCAATCAATGCCCTTGTCCAAAACGATCGCGCCTCATCTTCCACTTCTACGGCGTTTCGCCCGCGCGCTCGCGGCTCTCAAACGACCGGTGACGCCTAATGT
>NZ_LPWD01000319.1 GCF_001723295.1 Methyloceanibacter marginalis | reverse complement strand
TTATAGCATCACTCGCCGGCGGTGCCGCACGTCCGCGGTTGCTCTCGGCTGCGACGACTGAGCCGGCGCAGTTGCGGCGCGGGCACGGCTTGCGGAGCCGGAACAGCTTGTGGAGCCGGAACAGCTTGCGGGGCCTGTTGGGGAGCCGTGGCTGCCGGGGTCGGGGCTACAGGCGGCGGTGGCGGCGGCGCCTCGGCGCGCAGCATCTTCAGGATCGTCAGCGTCGGATAGCCGTCGACCGCGAGGCCCTTGGCCCGCTGATAGGAGCGCACGCCTTCGAGCGTTCCTGAGCCGATGATGCCGTCGACCTCTCCTTCCAGATGGCCCTGCTGAATCAACAGCGTTTGCAGCTCCATGCGCTGCTCCATGGAGAGCTGCCGCTCGCCGGTCGGCCAGGGCTGCACGAAGGGGCCGTAGCCCGCGAGCCGGTCCGCCAGATGCCCCACGGCGAGCGCGAGGATTTTGCGTTGTTGTAGCGGAGCAGCGAGCGGAAATTGTTGAGCGTCAGGAAGGCCGGCCCTTTGGTCCCCTCCGGCGCCCAGAGCTGCGCCTTGTCGCTCGCCCGCGGGAAGGGCTGGCCGTTGACGCGGGTGATCCCCATGCTCTGCCACTGTCCCAAAGTCTTGTAAGTGCTCTCGCTCACGCGGGCCGGGTTGAAGCCCTTAGGCAGCTTGACCTCGTAGCCCCAAGTCTGGCCCGGCACCCACTTGGACACCTTGAGATACGCGGCGGTGGAGCCGAGCGCGTCGGGAATCGTGTCCCAGATATCGCGCCGCCCGTCACCGTCGTAATCGACGGCATAGGCCGTATAGGTGGTCGGGATGAACTGGGTGTGGCCCATGGCGCCGGCCCAAGAGCCGTTCATGCGGTCATGGCTGGTGTCGCCACGCTGAAGAATTTTGAGCGCCGACACGATCTGGCCGCGCGCGAACTTGGCCTTCGTACCTGAGCAAGCGAGCGTCATCAGCGATTGGATGACGCCCTTGTCGCCCTTGTTGTCGCCGAAATTCGACTCCACGCCCCAGATCGCCAGGACGATGTGCTTGTCGACCCCGTACTTGGCCTCGATCTGACTGAGCAGCGGCCCGTACTCGACCAGCTTCTCTTTGCCCTTCGCCAGCCGCTTCGGCGAGATCGCGCGGTCGACATATTCGCCGACCGGCTTCTTGTATTCGGGCTGATAATTCGCGGATTCGATCACTTCCTTGTCGAGAGCGATGCCCGCCGTGGCCTTCTCGAAGGTCTCCCAGCTGACGCCGGCCCGCTTGGCCGCGGGCCAGAAGCTTTTCACGCAACTGTTGAAGTCGGCGTGGGCCGGTTCGGATGGACCCGCAGCCAGCAAAAAGGCCGGGATTGCGCCGAAGATCAGGGTTTAGGAAAGGTTGTGATTCGCATGGGGTGAATTTAGCAACTTGGCCGGGCAAAACCGAGGCAGAGCGCGCAAAGCCGGTCCGGCTCATTTGAGCACCTGGTTGATCAGGGCATGGCTCGGATAGCAGGTGAGCGGCAGTTTGCGCTTCTTCTCCTCCTCGCCGATGGTCTGGCGGGTCTTGAAGCCCACGAGCCCGTCGACCTTGCCGACGTCATGCCCTTGAGCCACCAGCACTTTTTGGAACTGGAGGATGCGGTCGCGGGTGAAGCGCTCCACCGGCTGCCATTCGCCCACGAAGTCGACGGGGGCGTTGTAGGCGATCATATCGGCCACATGGCCGACAAAGATCGCGTAGACATCGGAGTTATTATAGAGCTTCAGCACGGAGAAGTTGGTGGTGGCCAGGAAGGCCGGACCCTTCATGCCCGCAGGCAGCACCAGGAAGGTCCAATCGCCCAGTCGCGCCTCCGGAAACGGGCGATCCCGAACCCGCTTGACGCCGAGATCGATCCACTCGCGGATGGGCAACGCCTCGTCGGGCCCTTGCCGCGTGCAGTCGAAGCCCTTGGGTAGCTCCACCTCATAGGCCCAAGGCTGCTTGCCGTCCCAGCCCTGGCTCGAGAGCGAATTGCCGACCGACGCCAGTGCGTCCGGCACGGAATCCCAGATATCGCGGTCCCCATCGCGGTCGAAATCGACCGCGTAGTCCTCGAAGTCGCCGGGCAGGAATTGTGGATGGCCCATCGCGCCTGCCCAGGAGCTCTTCATCTCCGCGCGGGTCGAGTGGCCGAGCTCGATGATCTTGAGCGCGCCGATGAGCTGCGGGCGGAACTCCTCGGCGCGCCGGCCCATGAAGGCCTGCGTGGCGATGGCGGTGACCGCGTCATAGGGCAGCGCCGCGCCGCCGAAGCCGGTCTCGCGCCCCCAGATCGCAAGGACGATGCTGGCCGGCACGC
>NZ_LPWD01000318.1 GCF_001723295.1 Methyloceanibacter marginalis | reverse complement strand
CTCATCCGCTTCGACCGTAACGCGGCGGTTCTGGTGAACCCGCAAGGCGAGCCGGTCGGTACGCGTATCTTCGGGCCGGTCACGCGTGAATTGAGGGCGAGGAAGCACATGAAGATCGTGTCGCTCGCGCCGGAGGTGCTTTGATTATGGCCAAGGTGAAGGTCAAAAAGGGTGACCACGTGGTGGTGCTCACCGGCAAGGATAAAGGCAAGAAGGGTGAGGTGCTGAAGGTGATGCCTGCGGAGAACCGCGCCATCGTCCAGGGCGTCTCCCTGGTGCGCCGCCATCAGCGTCAGACTGCGTCGCAAGAGGGGGGCATCATCACCAAGGAAGCCTCTATCGATATTTCCAACATCGCGCTGGAGGACCCCAAAGACGGGAAGCCCACGCGCGTCGGCTACAAATTTCTAAAGGACGGGCGCAAGGTGCGTTTCGCCAAGCGTTCGGGCGAGGTCATCGATGGCTGAGCAGACATATATTCCGCGGATGAAGCAGCAGTACCTGGACGTGCTGAAGACCGACCTCACCAAGGAGTTCGGCTACAAGAACGTCATGCAGGTGCCGCGTCTGGACAAGGTCGTGCTCAACATGGGCGTCGGCGAAGCCGTCGGCGATTCCAAGAAGGTGCAGTCCGCCGCCGCCGACCTCGGTCTGATTTCCGGCCAGCGCCCGGTCATCACCAAGGCGCGCAAGTCGATCGCCGGCTTCAAGCTGCGCGAGGGCATGCCGGTCGGCGTCAAGGTGACGCTCCGCAAGGACCGCATGTACGAGTTTCTGGACCGGTTGGTGAACATTGCGCTGCCGCGGGTCCGGGATTTCCGTGGGCTTAATCCGAAAAGCTTCGACGGAAGAGGTAATTACTCGATGGGGCTCAAGGAGCACATCATCTTCCCCGAGATCGATTACGACAAGGTGGATGACGTGCTCGGGATGGACATCATCGTGTGTACGACGGCGCAGAGCGACGACGAGGCGCGTGCGCTTCTCAAGGGTTTGAATTTTCCGTTCCGCAGCTAGGGCTATCCGGCTGCACAGGAGGACTGAATGGCTAAGACGAGCATGATCGAGCGGGACAAGAAGCGCCGCCGGCTTGCGAAGAAGTTTGCGTTTCGCCGGGACCGGTTGAAGGCGATCGCCTCCGACCTGTCGGTTCCGGCGGAGGAGCGCTTCGCGGCAAGGCTGAAGCTCGCGGAAATCCCGCGCAACGCTTCGCCGACGCGTATTCACAACCGTTGCGATCTGACCGGGCGCCCGCGCGGTTACTACCGCAAGCTTCGCATGTCGCGCATTGCCTTGCGCGATCTTGCGAGCAACGGACTGATCCCGGGCATGGTCAAGTCGAGCTGGTAAGGACGGTCGATGATTAACGATCCTCTAGGCGATATGCTAACCCGCATCCGTAACGCGCAGATGCGGCATAAGAATAGGGTGACAACGCCCGCCTCCAAGCTGCGCGAGCGTGTGCTCGACGTGCTGGCGGAGGAAGGCTATATCCGCGGCTATGCGCGCGTCGATTACGACAGCGGCAAGTCCGAGTTCGAGATCGAGCTGAAATATTTCGACGGCCAGCCGGTCATCAAGGACATCAAGCGGGTGTCGACGCCGGGCCGGCGCGTATATTCCTCGGTGAAGGAACTGCCGACGGTCGCCAACGGCCTTGGCGTAGCCATCCTGTCGACGCCGAAGGGCGTCATGTCGGATTCGCGGGCGCGTAACGAGAATGTCGGCGGCGAGATTCTCTGTAACGTGTTTTAGCGGAGCTTTTTGAAGCGAAGGTTTGATTCAATGTCGCGCATCGGCAAACAACCAGTGGCTATTCCCGGCGGGGTCACCGCCGCGATCGATGGCCAAGAGGTCAAGGTGAAGGGCCCCAAGGGCGAGCTCAGGCATGTGCTCGTCGACGAGGTGATTGCCAAGACGGGCGAGAACGGCATCGAGATCGTCATGCGCGAGGACACCAAAGAGGCGCGCGCCATGTGGGGCATGTCGCGCACGCTGGTGGCCAACCTCGTCACGGGCGTGACCGACGGTTTCTCCAAGACGCTGGAGATCACCGGCGTCGGCTATCGCGCGGCGATGCAGGGCCAGGCGATCCAGCTGCAGCTCGGCTACAGCCACGACATCACCTATCCGCTTCCGGATGGTATTCAGGCGCAGTGCCCGAAGCCGACGGAAATCGTGATCAGCGGGATCGACAAGCAGCAGGTCGGCCAGGTCGCTGCGGAGATCAGACGGTTCAGGCCGCCGGAGCCCTACAAGGGCAAGGGCGTGCGCTATGCGGGCGAGTACATCCTCCGTAAAGAAGGCAAGAAGAAGTAGCGGGATCAGACATGAGCGCGTTTAACGATAGCTTTTCCCGGCGCACGCGCCGGGTTCGCCACTCGCTGAAGCGGGCGGCCAATGGACGTGCGCGTCTGTCGGTGTTCCGCTCGTCCAAGCATATCTATGCCCAGGTGATCGACGACCGCTCCGGCAAGACCGTGGCGGCCGCCTCGAGCCTCGACAAGGATCTCAGGCGCGCTGCCCAAGGGCAGCGATACGGCGGCGGCGGAAGCCGTTGGCAAGCTTCTCGCCGAACGTGCGACCAAGGCCGGCGTCAAGGACGTCGTCTTCGATCGCGGCGGCTATATCTATCATGGGCGCATCAAGGCGCTCGCAGACGCGGCCCGCGAGGCCGGTCTGAACTTTTAGGTTTGAAGGAAAGGGTCTGACACGTGGCACGAGGTCCCCAATCGCGCGGTTCGCAAGGCAGAGACCGTGACGACCGCGACAGCGAATTCGTCGACAAGCTTGTTCACATCAATCGTGTGGCCAAGGTGGTCAAGGGTGGCCGTCGCTTCGGTTTTGCTGCCCTGGTCGTGGTCGGCGATCAGAAGGGCCGGGTTGGTTTCGGCCACGGCAAGGCGCGCGAGGTGCCCGAGGCCATCCGCAAGGCGACCGAGTCCGCCAAGCGCAGTCTGCTGAAGGTTCCGCTTCGCGAAGGCCGTACGCTGCATCACGATGTGCGCGGGCAGCATGGCGCCGGCAAGGTGGTCTTGCGCGCGGCGCCTCCGGGCACGGCAATCATCGCCGGCGGTCCCATGCGCGCGGTGTTCGAGACGCTCGGGATCCAGGACGTGGTGGCCAAGTCGCTCGGCAGCTCCAATCCCTACAACATGGTGCGCGCCACGTTCGACGCGCTGCGCCATGAGGACAGCCCGCGTGGCGTGGCCGCGCGGCGCGGGAAGAAGGTCAGCGATATCGTTTCACGCCGCCGCGATCAGGCGGGCGAAGGCGTCGAGGCGCAGGCCTAGAGCCAGAAGACAGGGTTGAAGAGACATGGCCGACAAGAAGAAAACAATCGTGGTGGAGCAGATCGGGAGCCCGATCCGCCGTCCCGCCACGCAGCGTGCGACCCTGATCGGGCTCGGCCTGAACAAGATGCACAAGCGGCGGACGCTGGTCGACAGTCCTCAGGTGCGCGGCATGGTGGCCAAGGTGAGCCATTTGGTGCGGATCGTCGAGGACGAGGCCGGAGCCTAAGGAACAAGTATCATGCGACTGAATGAGATCAGGGACCTCCCTGGCGCGACCACTTCGAAGAAGCGTTTGGGGCGTGGTATCGGCTCTGGGCTGGGCAAGACGTCCGGCCGCGGCCAGAAGGGCCAGAAAGCCCGCTCCGGCGTGGCCGTGAAGGGCTTCGAAGGCGGTCAGATGCCGCTGCATCGGCGTCTGCCGAAGCGCGGCTTCGCCAATATTTTCGCCAAGGATTACAGCGTGGTGAATCTCGGCCGCGTGCAGGCCGCGATCGACGCCAAGAAGCTCGATCCCAAGAACCCGGTCACGGTGCAGGCCCTGCTCGATGCGGGCCTCGTTCGCCGCGCGCGCGACGGCGTGCGGCTGCTCGGATCGGGCGAGCTCAAGACCAAGGTGTCCTCGAGGTGACGGGCGCGTCGAGCGGCGCGGTCAAGGCGGTCGAGGCTGCCGGGGGCAGCGTCACGGTGACACCGATGCCGGGCCGGACCGCAAAGCCGGAAGGCGAGGGCAAGCCCAAGAAAGTGCGCAAGGCGGCCGCAGAGTCGTCTGCCAAGAAGGCCGGGGGGGCGCCGGCCAAGAAGGCGGCGCCGAAGAAGGCTCCCGCTAAGAAAGACAAGTCCGAGTGAGATAAGGCGGCCTGATCAAGGGCCGCCCAATCGTCTCGGAGAAGGGTAGATGCGCCGATGGTTTCCGCCGCAGAACAGCTCGTCTCGAATTTGAATTTCGCGCCTTCGCCAAGGCCGACGAGCTCAAGAAGCGCATCTGGTTCACGCTCGTCGCGCTCGTGGTCTACCGACTTGGCACCTATATCCCGATTCCGGGCATCAATCCGGAAGCGCTCGCCGATGTCTTCCGCCAGCAGCAGTCCGGCATTCTCGGCATGTTCAACATGTTCTCCGGCGGCGCGGTCGGCCGCATGGCGATCTTCGCGCTCAACATCATGCCGTACATCTCGGCGTCGATTATCATTCAGCTGCTGACCACCGTCTCGCCGCATCTTGAGCAGCTCAAGAAGGAAGGCGAGCAGGGGCGGCGGCAGATCAACCAATACACGCGCTACGGCACGGTGCTGCTGGCGACGCTTCAGGGCTACGGCATTGCCGTGGGGCTCGAGGGCGCCGGCAATATCGTCACCGATCCGGGCATGTTCTTCCGCATCACCACCGTGATCACGCTGGTCGGCGGCACGGTCTTCTTGATGTGGCTCGGCGAGCAGATCACGGCGCGGGGCGTCGGCAACGGCATCTCGCTGATCATCTTCGCCGGCATCATCGCGGAGTTGCCCTCGGCTCTGGTCGGCACGCTGGAACTTGGCCGCCAGGGCGCGCTGTCGATCGGCCTGATCATCGCCCTGTTCGTCATGGCCATGGGCGTGATCGCGTTCATCGTCTTCATGGAGCGGGCTCAGCGGCGACTCTTGGTGCAATATCCAAAACGACAAGTCGGCAACCGCATGTTCCAGGGCGATGCCTCGCATCTGCCGTTGAAGCTCAACACCGCGGGCGTCATTCCGCCGATCTTTGCCTCCTCGCTGCTGCTGTTGCCGATCACCGTGGCGAACTTCTCGGCCGGCCAGGGTCCGGAGTGGTTGAACTCGATCACGGCCATGCTCGGCCGCGGGCAGCCGCTCTACATTCTGATCTATGTCTCGCTGATCATCTTCTTCGCCTTCTTCTATACGGCGGTGGTCTTCAACCCGAAGGACACGGCCGAGAACCTGAAGAAGTATGGCGGCTTCCTGCCCGGCATCAGGCCCGGCGAGCGTACGGCCGAATATATCGACTACGTGCTGACCCGGATCACCGTGGTGGGGGCGCTCTATCTGGCCGCGGTCTGCGTCTTGCCGGAGATCCTGATCGCCGAATGGGGCGTCCCGTTCTATTTCGGCGGCACCTCGCTCCTCATCGTGGTGAGCGTCACCATGGATACCGTGGCCCAAGTTCAGAGCCATCTGCTTGCCCATCAGTATGAGGGGCTGATCAAGCGGGCCAAGCTTAGGGGAGCGCGGCGGCGATGAACCTGGTCCTGCTCGGCCCGCCCGGCGCGGGAAAGGGGACCCAGGCGAAGCGGTTGCAAGATCTGCGGAGCCTCGTTCAGCTTTCAACCGGCGACATGTTGCGTGCGGCGGTTGCCGCCGGCACAGAGCTGGGACGCCAGGCGGGGCAGCTCATGGAGCAGGGGCAACTCGTGCCCGATGCGCTGGTGATCGGCCTCATCGCCGAGAGCATGGACGAGGGCGAAGACGGCGCGGGCTTTATTCTCGACGGCTTCCCGCGGACCATCGGCCAGGCCGAGGCGCTCGACACGCTGCTTCAGTCGCGCGGCGAGAAGGTGGACCGGGTCGTGGTCATCGAGGTGGACGACGATGCGCTCGTGGCGCGCATCACCGGGCGCTTCACGTGCGCGCCTGCGGGGAGGCTGATCACGAGCTCTTCAAGACGCGA
>NZ_LPWD01000317.1 GCF_001723295.1 Methyloceanibacter marginalis | reverse complement strand
GCCAGAACCGCACCGGGGCGGGGGGGGCCGACGTGGTGCTCAAAGTGCCGCCGGGAACGCAAATTCTCGACGAGGACGGGGAGACTCTGATCGCCGATCTGACGGAGCCCGGCCAGCGCATCGTGCTGCTGGAGGGAGGGAATGGCGGCTTCGGCAATACGAAGTTCAAGACCTCCACGAACCGGGCGCCGCGCCGCGCCAATCCCGGTCAGCCGGGAGAGGAGATGTATATCTGGTTGCGGCTGAAGCTGATCGGTGACGCCGGCATTATCGGCCTCCCCAACGCCGGGAAGTCCACGTTCCTGGCGACGGTCAGTGCGGCCAAGCCCAAGATCGCCGACTATCCCTTCACCACGCTCATTCCCAATCTGGGCGTGGTCCGCATCGACGGCTTTGACTTCGTGCTCGCCGACATCCCGGGGTTGATCGAAGGGGCGCATGAAGGTGCAGGCATCGGCGACCGCTTCCTCGGTCACGTCGAGCGCACGGCGGTATTGCTGCATTTGGTGGATGCGACCGGCGAAGATCCGGTGGAGGCTTATGAGATCGTGCGTGGCGAGGTCGAGGCCTACGGCGCGGGGCTCGGCGAGAAGCTTGAGGTGCTCGTGCTGTCGAAGGCCGACGCCGTCGAGAAGGATGAGATCAAGAAGAGGCGCGCGCCTTGAAGAGGCGTCGGGAGTCACGCCGCTGATCGTCTCCGCCGCGACCGGCGAAGGCGTACAGGAGGTGCTGCGGGCGCTCGCAACAAGAATCAAAGAGGTGCGAGCGCAAGAGAAAGCGGCACCGGTGACCGCGGCGGGGTGGCGGCCATGAGGTCCGAATGGACAAACGCCCGGCGCATCGTCGTGAAGATCGGCTCGTCGCTCTTGGTCGACAGCGCCGCGGGTGCCTTACGCCGCGAATGGCTCAGTGCGCTCTGCGACGACATCGCCGATCTGCGGACGCAGGGCAAAGAGGTGATCGTCGTCTCTTCCGGCGCCATCGCGCTTGGCCGCAATGTGCTCAAGTTGCCGAAGGGACCGCTCAAGCTCGAAGATAGTCAAGCAGCCGCAGCCGTCGGCCAGATCGATCTCGCACATGCCTACGAGGATGCGTTCCGTGCGCGCGGGCTCGTCGCCGCGCAGGTCTTGGTGACGCTGGGTGACACCGAAGAGCGCCGCCGTTACCTCAACGCGCGCTCCACCATCACGACGCTACTCAAGCTCGGCGCTGTGCCGGTGGTCAACGAGAACGACACGGTGGCGACCAATGAGATCCGTTATGGCGACAACGATCGTCTTGCCGCGCGTGTCGCTTCGATGATGAGCGCCGATTGTCTCGTGCTGTTGTCCGACGTGGAGGGCTTCTTCACGGCGCCGCCCGGCTCATCGCCGGAGGCGCGGCGCCTCGACGAGGTGCCGGAGATCACGCCCGAGATCGAGGCCATGGCCGGCGACGTGGGCTCGGAGCTGTCACGCGGCGGTATGGTCACCAAAATCGAGGCGGCCAAGATCGCCGTGCAGGCCGGGACCGATATGGTGATCGCCAGCGGCAAGGTGATGAACCCCTTGCGGGCTCTCGCGACCACCGGTGTCTGCACCTGGTTCTTGGCGCGCTCGGACCCCACCACGGCGCGCAAGCGCTGGATCGGTGGCACGCTCGAGCCGCGCGGAGCGCTCGTCGTGGATAGCGGCGCCGCGGCGGCGCTCGGGTCGGGCAAGAGCCTCCTGCCGGCCGGCGTCACGCGCATCGAAGGTCATTTCGAGCGTGGCGACGCCGTCGTCATTCGGAATGGCGAGGGCGTCGAGATCGG
>NZ_LPWD01000316.1 GCF_001723295.1 Methyloceanibacter marginalis | reverse complement strand
CGAGGCGTGAGTCTCGATGCACTCAACGGTTGCAGGCGCCGGGTTGTACATGTCCGGCCGCCTCATGAAATCCAACAGCTTAGCCTGGCTCAAACCGACCTCCGCTCAGATATTAACCATAGGGTGACAATGCCGTGCCCCGGCGGCCACAGAAGCATTGAAAACACTCAAGAAACACGCAGGCGCCCTTGTCGCCAATAGGTTAACTGGCTAACGTTTGCGCGGATGGGCGGGTGTTGTGGGGTCATCCTGCAAAGACGCCTCTCGGAAAGGCCGAGCGGTCCTGATGAGGTTGTGGGGAAAGTTGGCGATCGCCGGTGCGATGGCCGCTCTGGTTGTGGGCGGCCACAATTCCGGCTACGCGGCGGAAGCCTCGGAGCAGCGGCGCGAAGCGTTGCTGCAAGAGATGATCGCGCGCCCGAACGATCTCGACCTCGCTTTCGAATACGCCAAGCTCTCGGCCGATGCCGGCGACTACGAAGGCGCCATCTCGACCATGGAGCGCATGCTGATCTACGCGCCCAACACCCCGCGCATTCAGCTCGAGCTCGGCATTCTCTACTACCGCCTCGCGCCTACGACGTGGCGCGCAGCTATTTCGAGCAGGTCCTCGCTAATCCGAGCGTTCCGCCTGACATCGCTCAAAAGGTGCAGCTCTATATCCAGCAGCTTTCCCTCGCGGCCGATCCGCCGCCCTTCTCCGCCACGATCTTCAGCGCCATCCGCTACGAGACCAACGCGAATTTCGGACCCGGCACCAACAGCGTGACACTGAACGGCATCGACTTCACCCTCGACGATCAATCGGTTGGTCAGCCTGGGTGGAGCGCGCTCAACATCGGCACCCTGCACTATTCCTACGACCTGAAGAAACAGGGCGACAAAATCGAGTTCGATTTCCTCGCTTACTCGACCGCCTATTTCGAGAACGAGCTTCAGGACATCGATCTCGACTTCTTCGAGTTCACGCTCGGCCCGAGCTGGAACCTGAAACGCTGGGGCTGGGACCAGACCCGGCTCTACACCTATGCCATCGCCGATCTGGCCTATCTCGGCTACGAGACCTATTTCACGGCGCCCGGCGCCGGCATCCGCCTGCTCAGCTTCTCCGCCGAGCGCAGCGTGCTCGATGCGCGGGTCGAGACGCGCTACCGCGAGTTCAACGACACCGACCTGCTCCCGACCAACTCGCTGCGCGACGGGCTGCAAACCCGGCTCGGCGCGACCTATTCCTACTATACGAGCCCCGGCTTCGTGATCACGACCCAAGGCTACGTGCAGCGTGAGGACGCGTCCGCAGACTTCTATTCGGACTGGGAAATCGCGCTGTCGGGCGGCTTCGCCTGGACTTTCGACAATTTCCTCTGGCAGGGCCAGTATCCGTGGACCTGGCAGCTCGGCGGCGGCATCATCTTGCGGAACTACGACGCGCCGGACCCGACCATCAATTTCTTCGAATCGGAGGAAGACGAGACCTGGTGGGCGCGCACCGCCGTGGTGATCCCGGTGGCGGAAACCTGGGCTTTGGTCCCACAGGTTGAATATCGCGATCAGAAGTCTAACTATGATATAAGGACGTATGACGACTTGATCACTCTTCTCGGGGTGCAGAAGAGGTTCTGAGGGATGGGACGCTCTAGATCTTCAACCGGTCTGTTCGGGATGCGCGACACGCGTACGCCCGCCTTTCTGCTTGGCCTCTCCGTCGCGCTGATGCTGGCCGCGGGCCCGGCCCAGGCCGAGAAGGTCGGCGTGGCCGCCGCCGTCAACCCGGACGCCTTTTCCAGCCTTTCCGGCACGCCCAACAAGCAGCTCAATATCGGCAAGTCGATCTTCTACAACGAGCGGATCAACACCACGGATAGCGGCCTCGTCCAGGTCCTGCTGGTGGACGGCTCGACCTTCACCGTCGGCCCAAACTCCAACCTCGTCATCGACCGCTTCGTCTACGACCCGCGCAAGAAGACCGGCGAGCTGGTCGCCACCTTCTCCAAGGGCACCATGCGCTTCATCGGCGGCAAGCTGTCCAAGAACGAAGGCGGCGTGACCGTGAACACGCCGTCCGGCGCGCTCGCCATTCGCGGCGGCATGTTCCAAGCAAGCCTGAGCGGCAATCGTGGAATCTTCTCGTTCCTGTTCGGGAACTATATGCAGCTTGGCGGCAAGCGCGTTTACGAGACCGGGTACACGATCGATACGACGAGCGGCACGCCGACGATCCGTCCGACGACCCGGCAGGACATCAATCTCATTCTGGCGGCTCTGACGAACTCGAATTGGCGGTCCGGAACCAACAATACGGCCAGCAATACGCAGAACCAAGGCCCCAATTTCTTCCAGAACGATGGCGAGCCGGACGAACTCATAGACACGGCAACCCAGGATCAGATCCAGGCGGAACTCCAAAAGGAATTTCAGAATCGCCTCAAGAATCTTCCGAGCGCGCCGAACGATACGAATTCACCGGACACGTCCAATCCAAATCCGCCCGGCCCCGCACCAGATACGAGGGTCGGAGGTGAGTTTCGTGGCTATGCTTCGGGCTTCATTGTTACGGACGGAGCCCCACAATTCGTGGGAAGCCTTGCGCCTGACTCCAGCCTGACATTGACCCCGAGCACCAATACTGTCTCGGGAATCATTGATGTCCGAGAGATGGATCCCACAAGCCTTCTCGCATTGCTGGTCGATAGCTATAGCGGAACCAAATACAACATTGGTTATGGAAGCACCGGTTCGGAGAACTATCAGTCCGATCAAAATTTTGGTGCAAGCGCACAGACCGCTGCCGTCACAGAAACTTGGACTGAATTGGTTTGGGAGGGATGGTTTCCCCGTCTCGTGAACAGATCCGCGACGACTAATCCTGCTGTAACCGGCTCTCTGGCGAGCGGTCAGTTTGTCGAAGGGAACCCTTTGCCGAACGGCTTGTGTGACGATTGCGATTTTATTCACTTCGGCACCTGGGGAGCAAAGTTGACTTCTCAAAATGAGAGTTCGACGGCGCTCGGCGGCTGGTGGATCGCAAGCGACATTACTGACGCCGCGGACCTGCCCACTGAAGGAAACGCGACCTACGCAGGCAGCGCCATCGGCTATGCATCCAACAAGCCCAGAGGGGGAGCGTGGAGCACGCCCTACATCGCCAAGGGCGACATGAACATGAACTGGAACTTCGGCACACGTAAGGGCGATCTGAGCATTACAGGCTTCGATGGTCGCAACTTTGGTGGAAATCTCTGCGGCGGCGGTGTTCTGTGCCCCACGGGTAAGAATCATTTTGTCGGTGGTCTGGCCTTTGAGGGACAGAATCGAGTCAGAGGCGCTGCGGCTGGCTCGTTTGTGAACAATGGCCCGAATAAAGCCGTCGGCGTCATCGGCAATTTCGGGATCGGGGACAATAGATGGAAGGGCACCGGCGTCTTTGGCGGTGCCGCAGTCCCGAGGTAGTCCCATCCTGGCGTATCCTAGAACTTACCGGCTCTGCCCCCTTTGACGCCCCTCAAGGCGTCTCTCTCCTAAGTCTCCACACTGGATGGCGAGACCGTGCGCGCTCGCGTTAGAGTGGGCGTCGACCGCCACCCTGACGCGGGAGAGCCCCCATGCCGTCGTTCATGCCGACCCTCACGAGAATCCCTACCCTGCCCCGGCTTGCGCTCGCCGCGAGCCTTGCTGCTGTCTCGCTAACCGGCTTCACCGGAACGGCCTTCGCCGAGCCCACGGAGATCACCGTGCGCGTGCTCGGCAAGGACTCCAAATTCGTCGGCACCTCCATGGGCGGCGCGCGCGTCATCCTGCGCGATGCCGAAACGGGCGAGATCCTGGCCAAGGGCGTCACCGCGGGCTCGACCGGCGACACCGAAAAGATCATGCACGAGGACCGCGGCGCGCGTGCCGTGCTCTCGAGCAAGGGGGCGGCGCAGTTCACCGCCACGCTCGACCTCGACGCGCCCCGCCTGATCGAGGCGGAAGCCTACGGCCCGCTCGCGCAAGCCCAAGCCGCCAACCGGGTGAGCGCCACCCAATGGGTCGTGCCCGGCGCGCATATCACCGGCGGCGACGGCTGGGTGCTCGAGCTGCCGGGCTATGTGGTCGACGTGCTCGACCCGCCGGCCCATGTGAAGCTGCCGCCGGACACGACGAACGTCGATTTGCGCGCCAATGTGGCGCTGATGTGCGGCTGTCCCATCACGCCGGGCGGCTGTGGGATGCGGACAAGCTGACCGTGAAGGCGCTGGTGACGCGGAACGGCGAGAAGCTCGCGCCGGTCGATCTCGTCTACGCCGGCCAGACCAGCCAGTTCAAGGGCAGCGTGCCGGTGTTCGGCGCAGGGGTCTACGACGCACCGTCTATGCTCATAGCCCCGAGACCGGCAATACGGGCCTCGACCGCACCACGTTCATCGTCGCCGAGTAGCGTTCCGGATTCCCTCCCCCTGAAAGGGGGACGTCGGCTCGCCCTGGGCGAGCCGGGTGGGGGTCATGCCGCATAGTCAGTCCTCGGCTCTGACCCCCACCCCGGCCCTCCCCCCTTGCAGGGG
>NZ_LPWD01000315.1 GCF_001723295.1 Methyloceanibacter marginalis | reverse complement strand
GGTCTGAAAGACTTCCTCCGCCAATCTCGGCGATCCGTCGTCGCTCAACAAGAAGGCGCCGGACGTCTACAAGGCCAAGTTCGACACGAGCAAAGGCACCTTCGTGATCGAGGTGCATCGCGACTGGTCGCCCAACGGCGCCGACCGCTTCTACAATCTGGTGAAGAACGGCTTCTTTAACGACGCGCGCTTCTTCCGCGTGATCGACGGCTTCATGGTGCAGTTCGGCATCAGCGGCAACCCGGACCTTTCCGCGGTGTGGCGCGAAGCGCGCATCCCCGACGATCCGGTCAAGCAGAGCAACACCCGCGGCATGGTGAGCTTCGCCACCGCCGGCCCCGGCACCCGCACGACCCAGGTCTTCATCAATTTCGGCGACAATGCCGGTCTCGACGGCCAAGGTTCTCGCCCTTCGGCAGGTGGTCTCCGGCATGGACGTGGTCGATTCCTTCTTCAAGGGCTACGGCGAAGGCGCGCCGCGCGGCCAGGGCCCCGATCAGGGACGCGTGCAGATGGAAGGCAACGCCTATCTGATGACCGACTTTCCCAAGCTCGACTACGTCAAGAAGGCCACCATCGAGCAGTAAGCAAACCCGGCAAACGAAGGAGGCCCTATCCGTGGCAAATCCCGAAGACACCCTCATTCTGGAAACGAGCAAAGGCAACGTCGTGGTCGAGATGCGCCCCGACCTCGCGCCCAAACACGTCGCCCGCATCAAGGAGCTGGCCAAGCAGGGCTTCTATGACGGCGTGCCGTTTCACCGCGTGATCGAGGGTTTCATGGCCCAGACCGGCGATCCGACCGGCACGGGCGCCGGCGGCTCGGGCCAAAAGCTTGGCGCCGAGTTCAACGCCGAGCCGCATACGCGCGGCGCCGTGTCCATGGCCCGGGCGCAGTCGCCGGATTCCGCGGACAGCCAATTCTTCATCGTGTTCGACGACGCCACCTTTCTCGACCGCAAATACACGGTTTGGGGCCGGGTGATCGAAGGCATGGAGAATGTCGACCAGATCAACCGGGGCGAGCCGCCGGCAAATCCCGACAAGATCCTGTCGGCAAAGATCGGCGCAGGAGCCTAAGGGACCGACGATGCAACGAGAGGGGATGCCCATGTGGTTGCCGGGACTTCTGTTGACCGCGGTGGCGCTCGTCGCCGGCGGCATGATCGCCCTGCAAGCGCCCATCAACGCCGAAGCCGCATCCCGCCTTGGGCACCCCATCTCGGCCGCCACGATGTCGTTCTGCGTGGGCACGGTCGCGCTGATCGGGCTCACGCTTCTCTTCGCCCGGAGCAGCACCAATCTCGGCGCGCTGGGCAGCATGCCGCTCTATATGTTGCTGGGGGGCGGTTTGCTCGGCGCGATGTACGTCACGATCACGCTGTTCCTCGCGCCGAAGATCGGCGTGGCCGCCGTGATGGCGCTCGGCATCGCCGGACAGTTGGTCGCCGCGCTGCTGCTCGACCGCTTCGGCATGTTCGACCTGATCGAGCGCGAGCTGAGCCTCGGCCGGGTGGGCGGCGCCGTGCTCGTGCTG
>NZ_LPWD01000314.1 GCF_001723295.1 Methyloceanibacter marginalis | reverse complement strand
GACGCGCGCGCTTCGACCTTGCGGAACAAGACCGGCGTCGAGTCTGGCTTCTTCCATGGCTTCCGCGCCGGCGTCGAAGGCGAGTTCGTCGTCGAGCTCGGGCCCGATGATTTCAACAATACGATCAACGGCAGGACTCAGTACCCGATTGTCGTGGACGTCGAGTCCGCGAGGTCGATCAGGCTTATTTGGAATCGCAAAACATCCCGGGCGTGGCGCTGCTCGGCGGTCGCTTTCTGGAGAACCTCGACAATCTCCGCTATGTGGGCTCGGTCGCTTGGCGCCAGAACGACCAGACCTTCGACGGCGCCAAGGCGACGGTTACGGCGCTACCCGGCGTCACGTTGCTCTATGCCTATATCGGCAACGTGAACCGCATCTTCAGTGACAGCTCGCCGGTCGGGAATATTCACTCCAACGTTCATCTGATGCACGCCGAGAGCAAGGAACTCTCCATCGGCAAGCTCACCGCTTACACATATTTGATGGATCTCTACGATCTCGATCCTTTGTCGAATGCGAGCTATGGCGGCTTTCTGAAAGGCAAGCAGAAGCTGAACGATCGTCTGACCTATCACTACCGGCTGGAATACGCCCAACAGACGAGCTACGGCGATGCGCCGGTCGACTACGACGCCGACTATGTTCGCGTGGAACAGGGGTTGTCGAAGGGCGGATTTACCGCGACGGCCGTTTACGAGCTTCTGGGCAGCGACGACGGTTTTGCCGCATTCCAGACGCCGCTCGCCACCGGGCACATCTTCAACGGCTTCGCCGATGTGTTTCTGGTGACGCCGCCGACGGGCCTTCAGGACTTTTATATCGAGGCCAAATACAAGATGCCCCAAGGCTCAAGCGGGCCGCTCAGCGCTTTCGGTGGCCTCTTGCTGCTTGCGCAGTATCACGAGTTCCGCTCGGCGGTACAGGACCTCGATTACGGCTCGGAGTTCGACTTCTACGCCTACCTGCCCTTGCGGAACGGCTTCTACGCGGAAGCGAAATACGCCAATTATCAAGCCGACGAGTTCTTCACCGACATTCAGAAGGTGATCTTCGGGCTCGGCTACCAGTACTAGGGAACCATGAGTCCGTGTTCGGAAGACCGTTCGCTCGCGACCATCCGCCGGCGGTCCCACAGATCGTTGGTGAGGGCGCATTCCACACGATCGTGCGGTGGAATGGTCTCGATCGCGGCCACCACTTTGCCGTACTCGCGCAAACCCTCCTCGGTGGCATCGCCGGCCCGGAAAGCGGCCCTGCGATCTAGAATGTCTCGCCACCAATCCGCCGCCTCAACGTCATCGGGGGTAGGGACGCCGGCGCCGATAAGCCTTTGGGCCATGATTTGCGCAGCGATGTCGTCGCGTAGACCCGAGGCGATCAAGAGGTCGATGATGGCAAAGATGCGGCCGTAGAGCGCAGGCCCCGGCGGCGCTCCCTTGCGCCGGTCTTTGACATTGGGCGCCGGCGCGGGCAGGTGCCGCGCCATGCTCACCCCCAGACGCGGGCGTTCGCTTATCCAAGAGTCGGGCGGCGCGGTCGCCACGCGATCATGCCCCTCTTGCTTGGCGCGGTAGAGCGCAAGATCGGTACGCTTCATCAAGTCGTCGAGGCTGTCGCCGCTTTGCAGCTCAGCCACACCGAGGCTGCAAGACACGTTGATGGTCCATTCGCCCGTGTCGAGCGTGACGTCGCTGAGGTTGGCGTGCAGGTCTTCGGCGATCTTGACGCTCTCATCGAGCGTGAGGCCCTTGAGCAGGACACCGAACTCGTCGCTGCCCAGCCGGCCGCGGCCGTTCGAGAGCGCGGATCACGTCGGCTGCGGCCATGATCGTGCGGTCGCCGACGAGATGGCCGTAATGTTCGTTGATGGCCTTGAAGCTGTCGATGTCGATCATGATGACCGACAGTGTCTCGTCCTTTTGCCGGCAGGCGAGCGACGCTTCGGCGAAGAACGCCGCGCGGCTCAAAAGCCCTGAAAGTTGATCGCCCTGAAGGGGATCACCGAACGCAGTACGCATGACAAGGGTCCTTACACGGCGCGAGGCGTGCAAATCTCAGACCCTTGTACCGCGTAAGGTTTGAGGTTCGGTTTATGGAACCGGTTCAGTTGGCGCAATGCCGGAAAGCTCTGGGAAACGCGGCATTGCGGTCGGAATCCTGAAATCCTGGCCTAGTGGCCAGTGCCGAAGATCACGGTGATCGACACGCCAATCGCGAGCACCGTGAACGAGACCAAAGCCATGACCCAGACGGGCGGCGAGGGCGCGTGGATCGCCGATCCGCTGGCGGCCTTGTCCTTCTTCTCTTTCGACATGTCCATGCCGGGCATGGCCGAGCCTTGCGGGCGCACGGTCAGCATGCCGTGCTTCAGATGATGGGCGACGAGCCACCAGTTCATCGGGTAGGCGAAGGCGGCGCCGACCATCAGCGCACACGACATGCGGAACCAGAATAGGGGCTGTGCCGGATCGTGGGCGTCCGGGTTGCCCTGAAAGGCCAGGGCCGAGACCGGGAGCATGCCGCCCATCAGGCAATTCATGGACAACAGTTCGGAGGTGAACGTGCCTTTGAGGGCGCGCGCG
>NZ_LPWD01000313.1 GCF_001723295.1 Methyloceanibacter marginalis | reverse complement strand
GGGGGGAAAGCTACCGTGCTTCGCGCGGCGGGCCAAACGCTTCGGAGGTCCAGGCTCGAGTCCTAGCCGGCGGACGCCAAGATCTTGCGCCAGCGGAGCGCGGACAGCATGCCGATGACGAGGCCGACGCCGCTGAAAAACAGCACGACGAAGATGCAGCCGTCGCGCGCCGCGACGATCATCTGGGCATTGGGGCCGTCTAGCGCCGCCATCATGGCGGGCGGGGAACATCGGAGGTTATGATCAGAAGCGCCAGCAGCCCGTTCTTGATGCGACCTCGATGACGATGGCGAAGGCGTCCCGCTCCGCCGTCCCGCAGGCGCGGGCGAACAGCCGCGCCAGAATGACGGCGCCGAGACAGAACACGATGATGATGGCCGGCCCCAGCCAGCCGTAAGCGGCGAATTGCAGCCGTCCCGCGCCCAGCGATCCGATGATGATCAGGGCGAGCAGGACGAGACTGGCGCGCACCATGAGCTTGATGAAGAAGACTTGCTGGGGAAGCGTCGTGGTGGCGCGGACAACCATCCCGGCAAGAAGGGGCGCGAGCAGGAACAAGCCGATGTCCAGCATGATCTGGGACTTGTCGATGTCGAAATCGCCGGGCACCCGCACCATGACCAGCGAGGCCAGCACGATCGGGGTGGCGATGAGGCAGGCAAAGGTCGTGATGGCCGTCAACGAGACGGACAGAGCGACATTCCCGTTGCCCATGAAGGTAACGAGGTTCGACACCGCGCCGCCGGGCATGGCGGCGATCAGGGCGAGGCCCGTGGCGATGCCGACGGCGCCTGTCACCGACAATCCGCCGAAGTCCGCCGGGAACAGGCCGAGGATGAACATCACGAGCCCCGCCCAGGCGGGGACCAAGAGCAGCTGGGCGGCCAGGCCCACCACCAGCCCCTTCCAGGCAAACAGCGTGTTGGCGAAATCGCGGACCGTCAGCGTGGCGCCCATGCCGAGCATCGACAGCGTGACCATCGTCGCCGACAGGCCGCGTTCGAGTTCGCCGAAATTTTCAAAAAACCAAAAGGGCTGGTCGAGCATTGCGGCGCAGCCTTAGCAGAGACGCTTGCGGCGGGATAGGTTCTGCCCCGGTCCGGTCGGCTCTTACCTCGTCATGCCCGCGTAGGCGGGCATCCAGTAACCACTGGCCTTCGTAGTGCGCACGGCATTGGTTACTGGATCGCCCGGTCAAGCCGGGCGATGACGCCGAAGGTTTGTGCAGGCCTATCCCCGCCTTCCGCCGCTCGTCCCCGCGAAGGCGGGGACCCAGCACGTATTTTTTCCCTGGATTCCCGCCTTCGCGGGAATGAGCGGA
>NZ_LPWD01000312.1 GCF_001723295.1 Methyloceanibacter marginalis | reverse complement strand
CAAGATAAGGACGCGACAGCGCGTCGATGGGTATCGGCAGGGCTCGGGCGATCATGGCGCGCCTCAAGGAACGGTCCCCCCAATGACCCGGGGTTGCAGAGTGAGCTTGCCTGGCTCGAGGAACGTGTCGCGGCGCTAGAGCAGCCGCCGGCAGGCGAAGCGGACCCGGTCGCCGCGCCGGGGGGAGGCGCAGACGCCACCCCCAAGCGAAGCGTGGATGGCGCACTGCGCGCGGAACCTCGCCCCGGAGGAACTGCCCGAGACGGTGGTCCGCAAATACTGCGCGTGCATGGCGGACATCGGCGAGGAGGCCGAAATGCTCACCTGGTCGCAGACCGAGCTGGAGCGTTCCTACCCGCCGGCCCACGTCCAGTGTCACGAGGAGGCGCGGGGCTAAGGCGCGATGGGCAGCGACGTCTATGTGCGTGGGGACGAGTAAGCTCAAGGCGTGCGCAACGACTCAGAAAGCGCCCTTGCTTTGCTGTCCCACATGGCGCGGTCAATGCTTCCGATCATCGTATCTATGGATTGGGCGCGGGCACGCATGAATTCGTGACGGGTCATGTCTCCGTATGGTCCCCCAATTCTTGCGTCGAGCGACTTGCTTCCGCGAAGATGTGTGTCCAGCATGGCTTCGAAATTTGTCCATGCCATGCGAAACCCCGACAGCGCCTCGTTTTCTACCTGATTGACAGTGTAGTCTAGGTAGGCAATTGCAGCTTCTTGATCCTTGTCCCTAAGGCAGAAATGGTTGCTCTCAAAAAAACGCTCGATCTTATCGAAGCCCTCTCGAATCTCGTTGTACTTGTTTTGCATTTGTGCGTGATCGAGTGCGCTTAGTTCATTCATCGCCTTTTGTGATGTGGCAATAAGGTCCTTGCCGAAATAGAAGAGATGATTATCGAGAGCCTCGGATTCGTTCGCGATGTTCTTTGCTACTAGCTGGCGGTGCTTTCTCCACTTCTTGTCGAAGGCTGATTCCGACCACCAGCGAGCTATTCGTCCACCAAGCAGGGTTATCAGGAGTAGACCGGCTAGTAGGCCTACACCCTCCGCGATGAGATTCTCGACCATGCCATCCGACATAGAGGCCAACTGACTAGTCTAACAGCCCGTTCTGGGCTGGCTTTGGATAGCCACAAACAAAGACGCTACCAATTCACCACATAAAAATTACTCTCGCCTCGAGGGCATTCCTCTCGAAGCATGATCGCACCGCGACGCGCGGAGGCTTCCTCAGTTCCGCCGACCTCAACGTAGTGGCCACATCGTGTGCATGTCACACAAAGCCCCTCGACAGTGCCATAGTCACCATCAACGTCTGCATAGTCGACATCAGTCTTGACGCGCATCTGTATGAGGCCCGCCTCTAGCGCTATGCTAGAAATCTACACCGATTCGAGGCTTGCGGGTGCTCGCTGAGCCCCGCCGGGAGGCTCGCACAGCATGAGGTTCAAGTTCTGGCGGCTTGAGTTTGATTTTGATGGGGATGACGCAAAAGTCGTTGTGCCCATTATTCTCTTGCTGGTTGCGGTCCTAACCACGGATATCAATCCAATATGGTTGATCGGATCGCTAGCGGTATATTTTGTATTGTATTTCTTGTGGGGGGATACGGTATCAGCCATCAAACGGTTTGTTGCAAATCGCAATATGCGGTGCCCTAAGTGCAAGAACCGAAAGATAATTCTACAAGGGTATCAAACCTACAAATCCGACGAACATTATCCCTATTATTTTTGTGATAGTTGCAAAACTACGTCCATTCTTACGGACGGTGGATTGCTCCAAATTAGCGGCCGTTGACCCGATGATGTCGAACTCAAAGGAGTTCGAGAACAATCGAGCTCGTTCATACGGTTTGATGAATCGCTTCGGCCTGTCCAATCCCGAGCGAATTGGCCTGACTGAGCAAGAGTATCAGGAGCTCATTGTTGCACGGGATGTCCTTACCGCGCTCGCTTCCTTCGAAGAGAAGTTCTTCGGAGTCAGTGAGGGATACCGACAGGTCGAAGAGTTCGTTCTTAAGTCAACTCTTACGGAAATGATCTACCATCGGCGCGATGACGCCACCTCATTCCATTCAGTGCGTGCAGAGTTTGGAAGGTTGGTGTCGGCATTTCTATCCGCGTGTAGATTGTATCTCGATTCCGCTATCACGGATGCTTCAGAGATATCTGCAGGCGCCATTCACAAAGATGCGGTGAAGGGGCTCATATCGGACCATTATGACCGGTCGCCTTATTACCGAGTGATGGAAGCAATTCGAAACTACGCTCAACATCGTGCTTTGCCCGTAACCAATGTTAGCATCGGGTGGTGTCGCGACAATGGTCGCGACACACGGTCGTTTCGCTCTCAGTTCTTTTTTGAGGAAGCGAAGATAGATGGAAAATTCAAGAGCCAAGCCCGAGCTGAGATAGAAAAGCTTGGTGGCAAGGTCGACCTTAAGGCGTCCGTCAGGTCGTACTTCGATGAACTCTGTTCCATACACGGAAGATTGCGTAAGGAGTTCGGTCCTTACAAGGTCAAGGCTGAGAGGTTGATCCTCGAGTGGCGAAAGAAATGGCAGACCAGATTTCCTAGCAAAGCATTGTCCGCTGTGGCTGCGTGTCAATTCCAGGGTGGTGTCTTGGACCCGCTGGCTCGCGTTGCGTACGTTGACCCCTGAAGTAGACGAGTATCGCGAGTGGTTGGAGAAAAGTACCCGTCACTTGGAAGGGATGTCTAAGCGTCGCGTTGAATTCGATTGAACGAGAGTGACGCCAAACAATCCCCGCCGCTAACCGCGCTACTGCCCCTACCGCCCATACATGGTCCGCGCGACGAGCGGCGCGGCGAGGTTGAGCAGATAGAGCAGCATGGCGTAGTCGGGCGACCACAGGCTCGCGATCATCGACAGCACCGCCGACACGATCAGAATGCCGAGCTCCACGCGTCCGTCGCTTGAGCTCGCGCGGCCGCTGTCGCGTTCGGCGGCGCGGGCGACGAGCAGCGCCGTCACCGCCAGCAGGATCATGTTCGCGCCGTAGATCCAGACGGCGCCGGCCACGTCGTAGCGGTTCAGCGCCAGCATCGAGAACGGCAGCAGCGTGACGAACAAGAGATGGAACAGCACCGCCCAGGCGTAGCCCGGGCTCGCCATCTCCGGCTCCGCGGTCTGCTTCGCGTGTCCGAACCAGAAGCTGACGAGCACGAAGAAGGTGATGAGATAGGCGGTGAAGGTGTCGGCGAGGCCGGCAAGCCCGTCGAGGAATTCCCGGTTGGTCTTCGGGTCGAAGCTCTCGGGGAGCTCGATATTGACGACGAGCAGCGTCATGGCGAACGCAAAGACGGCGTCGGTCAAGGCCTCGAGCCGGTCCGTCGGGATGAACCCTGCGTCTCGCTTCGTCGTGTCTGACAATCGTGCCCCCGCGCCGTTGGCGAGTCGCGCCTTTCGCCATCCTCGATCCGGGCCAGCGTCGCCGTCAACGCGCCGCGCGATCTATCCCCGCCTTATCCCCGCACCTCTTCTGCGCGCTACCGCGCTTCGCGCTACTTGAGCGCAATTTGTCCGCGCGAATCCCCGGCCGTCCCAGCCACCTGTCCTTTCGTCATGGCCGGGCTTGTCCCGGCCATCCAATAGGGCCTAGCGGCAAATCTCTTCGTAGAGGTCTGCCCAAGTCGGGTTCGTCCTTTCGATTGTTCGGATCTTCCACGCTCGCGGCCAACGCTTCATCGTCTTTTCGCGTTGAATGGCGGTTGCCGCGGTCGCGTGTTGCTCAAAGTACACCAGTAGCTTGACGCCATACCGCTTCGTGAATCCCGGGGCTAGTCCCTCGCGGTGCTCGTGGACTCTGCGGATTAGATCGTTTGTCACGCCCACGTAGAGCGCTCCGTGGCGATGCTTGGCTAGGATGTAGACGTAAAACTGGCGCATACGGAAGGAAACGCTCTATTGGACCCCCGGGACAAGCCCGGGGGTGACGATTGGAGCGGAAGGAGCTATCCCCGCTTTAATCCCGCCCCAAAAACCTCGCGTAGAATGCATCCATCCCTCGTCCATGAGGACGCGAGCTGCAGACCGTCTGCTTCTCGGGACGAGGGACGCGGCGCCCGGGGTGGCGCGGTACGGCTGGGATGTCTCGGAGGCACAATTCCCGATAGGCCCGGACAACCGCGCCAGGCTAACGGACCAGCCTCGGGGGTCTCCAGTTCGCCCGCCTGCGCGGTAGCGCGTGGGCCGTCGGGTGAGGTGCGTGATCTCTATGCGCGCATCTGTGCCACTCAGGTGATAAGCGGCGATACGAGGCTTTAAAATGATGCCGCGAGCGGGGCGC
>NZ_LPWD01000311.1 GCF_001723295.1 Methyloceanibacter marginalis | reverse complement strand
TGATCTCAGCCCGCCTCGCCGCGCGCCTTTGGCCCTCTTGTGGGGCCCCTGAGAGCCAGCTAAGCCTTGCGGTCAGGCCCTCGTCCCCCGACATTGCTAACGGCATGACCTCCAAATCCCTCTCCATCCGCGGCGCGCGGGAGCACAACCTCAAGAACGTGTCGCTGGACCTGCCGCGCGAGCAGCTCGTGGTGATCACCGGGCTCTCCGGCTCGGGCAAGTCCTCGCTCGCCTTCGACACGATCTATGCCGAGGGCCAGCGCCGCTATGTGGAGTCGCTCTCCGCCTACGCCCGCCAGTTCCTGGACATGATGCAGAAGCCGGACGTGGACCATATCGAGGGCCTGTCGCCGGCCATCTCCATCGAGCAGAAGACCACCTCGAAGAATCCGCGCTCCACGGTCGGCACGGTCACGGAGATCTACGACTATATGCGCCTGTTGTGGGCGCGGGTCGGCATCCCCTACTCGCCCGCCACGGGTCTGCCCATCGAGAGCCAGACCGTGAGCCAGATGGTGGACATCGTGCTCAGCCTCCCCGAAGGCACGCGGCTCTATCTGCTGGCGCCGATCGCGCGCGGCCGCAAGGGCGAGTACCGCAAGGAGCTGGCCGAGCTCCAGAAGAAGGGCTTCCAGCGGGTCAAGATCGACAACGCCTTCCACGAGATTTCCGAGGCCCCTACCCTCGACAAGAAGATCAAGCACGACATCGACGTGGTGGTGGACCGCATCGTGGTGCGTTCCGACATCGCCGCGCGTCTCGCGGATAGCTTGGAGACGGCGCTCTCGCTCTCGGACGGCATCGCCTTCGCCGAGTTCGCCGATCAACGGGCAAAGGGCGAGCCGGAGCGCATCATCTTCTCGGCCAAGTTCGCCTGCCCGGTCTCCGGCTTCACCATCGAGGAGATCGAGCCGCGCCTGTTCTCGTTCAACAATCCGTACGGCGCCTGTCCCGAATGCGACGGGCTCGGCACCGAACTGTTCTTCGAGCCGGACCTGGTGGTGCCCAACGAGGAGTTGAGCCTCAACCGCGGCGCCATCGCGCCGTGGACGCGCACGTCGGCCACCTCGCCCTATTACCAGCAGACGCTTGAGTCGCTCGCCAAGCACTACAAGCAGCCGATGACCAAGCCGTGGAAGGATCTGCCGGAGGATTTCCGCGAGATCGTGCTCTACGGCTCCATCGACGACGTCACCTTCACCTATGACGACGGCGTGCGGCGCTACTCAACTTCGAAGCCGTTCGAAGGCGTCATCACCAATATCGAGCGGCGCTGGCGCGAGACCGAGTCCAACTGGGTGCGCGAGGAGCTGGAGCGCTACCAGTCCGACCAGCCTTGCGAAGCCTGCACGGGCTATCGCCTGAAGCCCCAGGCGCTCGCGGTGAAGATCGCGGGCCTCCATATCGGCCAGGTCACGGACCTGTCGATCCGCGAGGCGAAGGCCTGGTTCGACACGCTGCCCGAGCACCTCACCAAAAAGCAGAACGAGATCGCCGCGCGCATCCTCAAAGAGATCCGCGAGCGGCTGACCTTCCTCAACGACGTGGGCCTCGAATATCTGACGCTGTCGCGCGCCTCCGGCACGCTGTCGGGCGGCGAGAGCCAGCGCATCCGGCTCGCCTCGCAGATCGGCTCGGGGCTCACCGGCGTGCTCTACGTGCTGGACGAGCCCTCGATCGGCCTCCATCAGCGCGACAACGCCCGCCTGCTCGAGACGCTGAAAGCCCTGCGCGATCTCGGCAACTCGGTGATCGTGGTCGAGCACGACGAGGAGGCCATCCTCGAGGCGGACTACGTGGTCGACATGGGCCCGGGCGCCGGCGCCATGGCGGCGCCGTCGTCGCCGAAGGCACGCCCGCACAGGTGATGCAGAACCCGGACAGCCTCACCGGGCAATATCTCACCGGGTTCAAGCAGATCCCGCTCCCCAAGGACCGCCGCAAGGCCAAGAAGGGCCGCAGCATCAAGGTCGTCGGCGCGGCCGAGAACAATCTCAAGGACATCGACGTCACGATCCCGCTCGGCCTGTTCACCGCGGTCACCGGCGTGTCGGGCGGCGGCAAGTCGACCTTTCTCGTGGAGACGCTCTACCGCGCGGTCGCCCGCAAGCTGAACA
>NZ_LPWD01000310.1 GCF_001723295.1 Methyloceanibacter marginalis | reverse complement strand
GCCGCGCTGAAGGATGCCGCCATCGCACACGGGCTAACCGCTTACGGACCGATGCCGCAAGGCGCGTTTCTGCTGCGGCTCGGTCTCGAAGCGCGCCGCGACCGTCTGTGCGAGGGCGCAACCGACGAACAATGTCAGACGTTAATCGCCGGCACGAACCGGCTCGTCGATCCCTCGGCGATGGGTCTTCTCTTCAAGGCGTTCGTTATCGCAAGCCCGGGGCTTGCCCCGCCGCCACCCTTCGGAGACAGTTAGGAGCAAACGAGTGCCGGTCATGGTCACTGACGACAAGATAATGTTTCAGGCCCCGAGCCTCGCCGGGATCGACGGCGTCAGCCACGGATTCTTCACGCGACTCGGCGGCGTGTCCGAAGGCATCTATACGTCGCTGAACTGCGGCCCCGGCTCGTCAGACGACGCCGCCAGCGTCGCCGAGAATCGCGCGCGAGTCGCGAGGCTGTTGGGCGTGGCTCCCGAGAAGCTCGTCACCGTCTTTCAGAAGCATTCGAATACCGCCGTGGTGGCGACGAAGCCCTGGGACAAAGGCAAGACGCCCGACGCCGACGCCGTCGTCACGGCGACACCCGGGCTGGCCATCGGCGTTCTCACCGCGGACTGCACCCCGGTGCTGCTCTGCGACCCGCAAGCCCGGGTCATCGGCGCGGCCCATGCCGGCTGGCGCGGGGCGCTCTCGGGGATCGTCGAGGCGACCGTGCAGGCCATGACGGGGCTCGGCGCCGAACCCAAACGCATCCATGCGGCAATCGGCCCCGCGATCAGCCAAGGCGCCTACGAGGTAGGCCAGGACTACAAGGCCCAATTCTTGGCTGAGGAGCCCGGTAGCGAGGCATTCTTCGTGACCGACGAAGGCTCCGGGGAGCCCCATTTCGACCTGCCGGGCTATGTGGCCGAGCGCCTGGCGCGGGCGGGCGTCGGCGAGACACTGGACCTCGGTCTCTGCACCTATTACGACGAGACCCGTCTTTTCAGCTATCGCCGGTCCCAGCACCACGGTGAGGACGATTACGGCCGTCAAATTTCCGCCATCGTGCTTGCCTGAGCTGTAATTCACCATGAGGTGGATTGGTCCGGCCTGACGGGGACGCTAGAACTGGACGCAAATGGGCCGGGACAGGTAAGCTCTTGTTCGATCAAGGGTTGGGAGTCCACTCGCGAAGGATTTCACGCGAGCGGCGCTGTGCGGCCAACAGAGGGAGTATTTTGTTGGACGCGGACTCAGGACACGTACGCGCCCTTTTGAGACGTATTGCGGGGATCGCGCTCGCCGCCCTCGCGGCCGTATGCCTGGCAGGCTGCGGCGGCGGGAGTACGAGCATGGGCGGGCTCCTGAGCGGCGCCGGAAGCCTGTTCGGCGGCTCCCCCAAGATCGCCGTGGCCCCCATTATCGGGGCCCCGAGAGCGTCACCAAAGAGCTCACCCAAGCCCTGATTGTCGCCGGCAACGACCGCAATCTGACGCTCATGCCCGGCACCGAGGGCGCCAATTACACCTTGCGCGGCTACCTCCTGGCGGCGCCCGAGCGCCAGGGGTCCAAGATCTCCTACATTTGGGACGTGACCGACGCCGAGGCACCCGGGTGACCCGCGTCTCCGGCGAGGAGACCGCCGCCCGAGGGACCAGCAGCAATCCCTGGCGGGGGGTCGATGACAAAGTGATCCGGAGCATCGCCAACAACACCACCTCACAACTTGCCGCCGACCTGCCCGGAGGCCGTAGCGCGAGTTCGCCATCGGTAGCAGCCGCCCCTGCCGCAGCCAGCACGGCGACCGCGGCCACCCGCCGCAGCGGCGAAGCCGGCGCCAGCGCCTAAGCCTTCGGGCGTGGTCGTGGGCCCCGTGACAGGCGCGCCGGGCGATGGCAGCAGGTCGCTCGCCACGGCCCTCAAGAAGAAGCTCTATGCGGACGGCGTGAAGCTCGTGAACGGGACGTCGGGCAACGTCTACACGGTGAAGGGCATCGTGAAGCTCACCGATGCCGGCGGCAGTAAAGAGAAGATCCAGATCGACTGGCAGGTGCTCGATCCCAACGGCAAGCGCCTGGGCACGGTGTCGCAGCAGAACACCATTCCCAAAGGCTCGCTGAACGGCCCCTGGGGCGCCATCGCCGATGCGGCGGCCGGCGCCGCGGCCGACGGCATTGTCAAGCTTCTGCCGAAGTCCAGCTGACCTCCAGCTAACCCTCATCCACATCCGGCGCTTCGTAAGTGCTTAGTAAGTTTACATGGGTGCCAGACGCTTGTTACAAGCGCGCCGTGGCGTGGGAGCCGGGCCGGCTCGCCTCGCGTAGGCTGGGTCTCAAGGAACGGTCGCATGAAACTGGTTGCAGGCAACAGCAACCGCCCCCTCGCCGAGGCGATCGCCGAATATCTCGATAGTCCGCTTGCTCGCTGCATCGTTCGTCGCTTTGCGGACAAGGAGATTTTCGTCGAGGTCCAGGAGACGTCCGGGGCGAGGACGTGTTCATCATCCAGTCGACATCCGCTCCGGCCAACGATCACCTGATGGAACTGCTCATCCTGGTCGATGCCCTGAAGCGGGCCTCCGCCCGCCGCATCACCGCCGTGCTCCCCTATTTCGGCTACGCCCGGCAGGATCGTAAGCCGGGGCCGCGCACGCCGATCTCGGCCAAGCTGGTCGCCAACATGATCGTCCGCGCCGGCGCCGACCGCGTGCTGACCCTCGACCTGCATGCCGGGCAGATCCAAGGTTTCTTCGACATCCCGACCGACAACCTTTTCGCCGCACCCGCCATGGTCGCCGACATCAAGAAAGTCATGTCGGAGGACAATGTCATGGTCGTTTCGCCGGACGTGGGCGGCGTCGTCCGCGCGCGCGGCCTCGCCAAGCGCATCGACGCGCCGCTCGCCATCGTCGACAAGCGCCGCGAGAGGCCCGGCGATTCCGAGGTGATGAACGTCATCGGTGACGTCTCGGGCCATAGCTGCATTCTCGTCGACGACATCGTCGACTCCGGCGGCACTCTGGTGAACGCCGCCGAAGCGCTCCTCGAAAAAGGCGCCAAGAAGGTCACCGGTTACATCACCCACGGCGTGCTCTCCGGCGGCGCCGTGGCGCGCATCATGGCCTCGCAG
>NZ_LPWD01000309.1 GCF_001723295.1 Methyloceanibacter marginalis | reverse complement strand
CGCGTCGCCAGCCAAGCGCGCGGCCGCCATGAAGAAAAAAGGCAAGTACGATTATTATCGTCTCGGCGTGTCCCCGAGCGGGGTGTGGCACTACTTCATTCAGTAGATTTGCTCAGGCGCGTTGCGGAAGCGCTTCGCCGAAACGCACCGGGGCACCCGCCGCCTGTCCCAGTTCGCCATCCCACATGGCACGACGTCCGCGGACGATAGTGCCAACCGGCCAGCCCTTGAGCTTGTGCCCGGCAAACGGCGTCCAACCGCATTTGCTGCCAATCCACGCGTCCTCGACGACCCGCTCGGCCTTGAGATCGACAATCGTCAAGTCTGCGTCGTAGCCGACGGCGATGCGTCCCTTGCCGGCGATGCCGAACAGACGCTGCGGGCCGGCACTGGTGAGGTCGACGAAACGGGCAAGGCTCAGGCGGCCCGCGTTCACGTGATCGAGCATCACAGGCACAAGCGTCTGCACGCCGGGCATGCCCGAAGGCGTGGCGGGATAGCTGCCGCTCTTCTCTTCGAGTGTGTGCGGGGCATGGTCCGAGCCGAGCACATCGACAACGCCTTGCTGCAGGCCCCACCACAGAATCTCCTGATGGGCGCGATCCCGCAGCGGCGGGTTCATCTGCGCGCGCGTCCCTAGCCGCTCATAGGCGTCGGGCGTCGCGAGTGTCAGATGCTGCGGCGTGACCTCGACGCTCGCCACGTCCTTGTGCAGCGACAGCAGTTCCATCTCCGCGCCGGTCGACACGTGAAGAATGTGAATGCGCTTTCCCGCCTCGGTGGCGAGGCGCAACAGTCTCTCGGTCGAGGCCAGCGCCGCAGTCACGTCGCGCCATTCCGAGTGGCTCGACGGGTCGCCCTCGCGCTGCGCAGAGACGCGCTCCTTGAGCCGCGACTCGCACTCGGAATGGAAGGCGCAGCGGCGCCTGATCGTGTCGAGCAGGCGCGCCAGCTCTTCCTCGTCATCGACGAGCAAATCGCCGGTGGAGGAGCCGGCGAAAATTTTGACACCCGCCGCGCCGGGCAGGCATTCAAGTTCGTCGAGGTCGTCGATATTGTCGTGGGTGGCGCCGACAAAGAACGCGAAGTCGCAATGCATGCGGTTCGTGGCGGCGGCTACCTTGGCGGCCAAGGCCTCGGCGCTGGTTGTAGGCGGCTTGGTGTTGGGCATCTCGAATACGGCCGTGACGCCGCCGAGCACCGCCGAGCGGCTGCCGGTCTCCAGATCTTCCTTGTGCTCCATGCCGGGCTCGCGAAAATGAACCTGGGTGTCGATGACGCCGGG
>NZ_LPWD01000308.1 GCF_001723295.1 Methyloceanibacter marginalis | reverse complement strand
CCAGCGAGGGCGTGGCGAAGCGCGTACCGCCCTTCACATAGAGGAACTCAGGCCGGGTCTTGAGACGTCCGATGGCCGTCACCGGGGAGGCGGGGCTGGCGCGCCTAAGCAGACAGGCGCTTGCGCCCCTTGGCTCTGCGCCGCGAGATCACCTTCGGCCGGCCTTGGTGGCCATACGGGCCCGGAAACCATGCCGCCGCTTGCGGACGAGCCGCGATGGTTGATAGGTGCGTTTCAAGGACTTTCTCCTGCCATCCGTCCGCGCTCTCAGAAAGCGAAAGCGGGCCCTGGAGGCGAAAAGGTTCGGGGCGGCTTATAGGTTGGCGAGGAGCGCAAGTCAATCAATCCGGCGCATTCCCCGGTCTTTTACGTTTTGGAGCGCCGCCAATTGCACAAAAATGCGCCTCTTGGCCGCGAACTCCCGTTCGACACCTTTCCCGCTGTTGTGGCCGCGCCCCAAAGTCGGTTAATCAATATCGAGTTCCCTCCCAATGCACGACGTGCACGCACGCGCCGGAAGCCAGTCCGTAAATATGCCAGACCGCCAAGTTGCGCTGATAGGGCCGTTTAGCATCACGTCCACTGACGGCGCATCACAAGGGCGCGACAAGCCGTTCCCAGGCCTGGTCGGGCCTGCTATCTCTTGGCTATTGGCAGCCAGGGAGTACCCTTCAGCATGGACACGGTGCAGCACATGGCCCGCGGGGCCGGTCACTGGCTCAAACGGCTGTGGCCGCTTCTGCTGCTTCTCGGGGTCGCCGGGTTGATCGTCGCCATGGGCTGGCACCGCTACCTCACGCTTGAGCACCTGGCCAATAATCGGGAGAGCCTACGCGATCTCATCGAGGGCCATTACCTGCTCGCGCTGGCGGCCTTCGTTGCCATCTACGCCGTCACCGTGGCGCTATCGCTCCCCGGCGGCGCCGTTTTGACGATTGCCGGCGGATTTCTGTTTGGCTGGCTGACGGGCGGCATTGCCTCGGTCATCGCCGCCACGGTCGGCGCGACGGTCGTGTATCTCGTGGCGAAGACCACGCTGCGCGACTTCCTCGTGGCCAGGGCCGGCCCCCGGCTGAAGCGGTTTGCCGATGGCTTCCGCGAGGACGCATTCAGCTATCTTCTCTTTCTGCGGCTCGTGCCGGTGTTTCCGTTCTGGCTGGTCAACCTGGCGCCGGGCCTACTGGGCGTGGCGTTCGGGACCTACGTTCTGACCACCGCTCTGGGCATCATCCCGGGAACTTTCGCCTTTGCGCTGGCGGGAAACGGGCTCGACAGCGTCGTCGAGGCGCAGCAAGCGGCCCATCAATCCTGCCTTGCCAAGGCGGGAGAGGGCGGTCAAGAGTTGTGCCCGTATGGGCTCGATCCCAGCGCGTTGCTGACGCCAGAATTGATTGCCGGCTTGGTGGCGCTAGGGCTCGCGGCGCTCATTCCGGTGGCGGTAAAATGGTTCAGGCGCCGGCCGGCCTGATTGGCTAAATGGGGGACTAGGCGATTATGGAAGAGGTGCTGAAGCCCGACCTCTGCGTTATCGGCGCGGGCTCAGGCGCTTTCGGTGGCGGCGGCGGCGGCCGAATTCGGCGTGCCTGTCGTGCTCATCGAGAAGGGCCTTATGGGCGGCGACTGCCTCAACTATGGCTGCGTCCCATCCAAGGCGCTGCTCGCCGCGGGCAAGCGCGCCGACGCGGTCCGCACCGCCTCCACCTTCGGCATCGACGTGCTCGAAGCTCAGATCGATCACCGCGGCATCCACGATCACGTGCACCGCGTCATCGCCAACATCGCGCCAAACGATTCCGTGGAGCGGTTCACCGGGCTCGGCGTCCGCGTGATCCAGGCACAAGCAAGCTTCCTCGACAAATTCACCGTGGAGGCCGGCCGCGTGCTTGTGCGTGCGCGCCGCTTTGTGATCGCTACGGGTTCGTCGCCCACGATTCCGCCCATCCCCGGCCTCGACGAGGTGACCTATCTCACCAACGAGACCATCTTCGACATCGGAGAGCGCATTCAGCATCTGATCGTGCTGGGCGGCGGCCCTATCGGACTGGAGCTCGGCCAGGCCCATCGCATGCTTGGCTCACACGTCACCATTTTCGACACGCAGGACTTCCTCGCCAAGGAAGATCCCGAAGCGGCCAAGGTGCTGCTCAAGCGGCTCCAGGATACGGAGGTGGTGATGTATCCCAACACGCGGGTGGAGCGCGTGGAGCCCTCGGTGCAGGGCGTGGCTGTGCATTTTCACAAGGACGGCGAGAGTGTCATCATCAAGGGCTCGCACATTCTGGTTGCCACCGGACGCAAGCCAATTCTGAAGCCGCTCAGTCTCGACCGCGCCGGCATCGCTCACACCGACCACGGCATCAAGGTCAACGAGCAGCTCAAAACCTCCAACCGCCGCGTCTACGCCATTGGCGATGCAATTGGCGGTCAGCAATTCACGCACCTCGCCAACTATCACGCCAGCATCGTCATCAAGAACGCGTTGTTCCGTCTGAAGCCGGACGTCAGCGCCGTGAACATTCCGCGGGTGATCTATACGGACCCGGAGCTAGCTCAGATTGGTCTCACCGAGCAGGAAGCTCATAACAAGCACCGGCGCATCCGCATTTTTCGCTGGCCGTATGCCGACAACGACCGAGCGCAGTGCGAGCGGAAAACGGAAGGCTTCATCAAGGTCATCACCAAGAAGGACGGCACGATCCTCGGCGTCACCATCGTGGGCGCGGAAGCCGGCGAGCTGCTTCAGCTTTGGATCGTCGCCATGGCCAAGGACATTCGCATCGGCGACCTCATCTCTCTGGTGCTGCCTTATCCGACCCTTTCGGAGCTCTCCAAGCGGGTGGCTTTCGCCTACTACCAACCCACCCTGTCCAAGGGCTGGTTGCGCACAATTATCGGCCTGCTGCGCAAGCTGGGCTAGAAGCGGCATTTACGGAAATTGGCCCGATTTTCGGGTATCATAAAGGAACGCGCCGGGACGCGTGCCGGCGCCCCCGCTTGAGAACTGGGCAAAGAGCGCTGTCGTGAACCATCAGACTCCAGGCGAGGAACGGGAACCGCGGCGGATCTCCCGCACCGTGGCAGGTCTTTCGACCAAGGTCCTGCTGCTCACCATCGTGTTCGTCATGGTGGCGGAGGTGCTTGTCTTCGTACCGTCGGTCTCCAATTTTCGCCGCCAATGGCTGATGGAACGGCTGCAAGCGGCCCAGATTGCATCGCTCGCGGCCGAGGCTGCTCCCGGGGGCCGGCTACCCGCCAAGCTGCGCGACGAGTTGCTCGACAGCGCCAAAGTCAAGGCCATCTCCGTCAAGCGGCAGGATGCGCGCGTGCTCATCATCGAGATGGACATGCCGGAAGATGTCGATGGGTCGTACGATCTGCGCGACGCCTCCTGGATGACTCTGATAGCCGATGCGCTCATGGTCTATGTCGCGCCGGATGATCGCATCATTCGCGTGGTCGGCGAGCCGGGCTTCACGCCGGCGAGACCATTGACGTGGTCATGGAAGAGGGTCCGTTGAAAGCAGCCATGCTGCGCTACGGGCTCGACATTCTGGGTCTGTCGATCCTCATTTCGATCATCACCGCGGCGCTCGTCTTTCTCGCGCTCGACTGGCTTCTGGTGAAGCCCATCACCAAACTCACGCGCAACATGGTGCGCTTCGCCGAGCAGCCGGAGGATCCGGCGCGGATCATCGCGCCGTCGTCGCGGCGCGACGAGATCGGTACGGCAGAGCGCGAGCTATCGGCCATGCAGAACGAGCTGTCGCAGACTTTGTCGCAGAAGACGCGGCTCGCGGCGCTCGGCCTCGCGGTCAGCAAGATCAGCCATGACCTGCGCAACATGTTGTCAAGCGCGCAGCTTCTGTCGGACCGCTTGGCCGAGGTGAAGGACCCGACCGTGCAGCGTCTGGTGCCGAAGCTTATCGCCTCGCTCGATCGCGCCATTCGGCTCTGCGTTCAGACTCTCGATTTCGGTCAGGCCCAGGAGGCGGCGCCCCGGCGCATGCGCTTCGAGCTTGCGCCGCTCATCAAGGAGGTGGGCGACGCCCTTGGCCTGCCGCGCGACGGATCGGTCGACTGGCAGCTCGATCTGGAAGAGCGGCTCGAAGTCGACGCCGACCGCGACCAGCTTTATCGGGTCTTGAGCAATCTTTGCCGCAACGCCGTCCAAGCGCTCGAGAGCGAGCCGGGCCGACCGGGCGCGATCATGGTGGTTGCGCGCCGCGAGGGCGCCGTCGCGATCATCGACGTGGCCGATACCGGCCCGGGCGTACCGGAGAAGGCGCGGGCGCGCCTGTTCCAGGCATTTCAGAGCGTCGCGCGCAAGGGAGGCTCGGGTCTTGGGCTCGCCATCGCGGCGGAGCTGATCCAGGCCCATGGCGGCGAGATCGAACTCCTGAGCAATGACGGCGGCGCCACCTTCCGCGTCACCATTCCCGACGTGGTGGTCGAGCTGGAACGGGCGAGGCGGCGCCGCGCGTAAAAGGCTTAGGACAGCCTGCTACTCGGTCTTCTCGGCGCTCACGGGTGCGCCGTCTTGCGTGCCGTCCTGGTAGGCGGTCTCATGTACTTATCGCCGTCCTTGGCGATCTTGGTGGTCCACTCGTCGGACCAGTCGATCATGGCCGCGCCGTCTTCTTCCTTCCAAGAGCCGGACAGGCTTTCGCCGGCGCGATCGCCGGAGGCGGATCCGTCTTCGGACAGCGTGATGGTCATCGGCTTACCCTCGGTGTCTTCGGTTGTGTACTTACCCACGAAGCTGTTGCCGGCAGCGGTGGTGTCGTCCGAGGGGGCGTCGCAGCTGGCGACGGCAAAGGCGAGGAAAGCCGCGCCCAAAATGGCGACCGCGTTGCTGAAATATCGAATCATAGTGCTTCTCCCTAGTGATTGTCGGCCCAACATAATGGAAAACTGTTTCGTTTCACGCCGGGTTCCCTGCATTCGTGCCCGGTTTCCTGCACTTGCCTTCGATCTCTCAAGGTATTACCTAGGCGGGTCCCGAGCCGCCGCTGTAGCCGGCGCGCCTCGGAGCAGCCAATCCCGCTCAAATTGTTGCGGTTTTTCGGCTTATGCGCCGGTAGCTCAGCTGGATAGAGCACCAGACTACGAATCTGGGGGTCGGGAGTTCGAATCTTCCCCGGCGCGCCAATCTTCCCCCGTCTCCGAAAAGTGACGTGAGACCCACGGCGCAAGTCTGTAGAGTGAGCGCCTGTCGGGTCTTATAGGCACAAGGGCACCTTCCGGAAGTGACGAGACGCAGAAAGCAAAGTGGATTGGCCACGACGAGCAAGGTCACTCTGGCGGGCTCGCCGCTCGGCTGTCCTTGCCATGTCTGCGCGCTTTATGGTCACGCCGATGAGCAATACGCCGCCCTCGTGCCGTTTTTGAAGACGGCATCGAAGCCGGCGACCGGGTCATCTCGTTTGTCGACCCGGCCGAGCGCGATGAGCGCCGCAACCGGCTGCGTCACGCCGGCATCGACGTCGAGGCGGCGGAGCGGAACGGTCAGCTCGAAATTTCGGCGTGGGACGAGATCTATCTGCCCGGGGGCAGTTTCGATCCCGACGCCATGCTCGGCCTCGTGCAGGAGACCATCAACAAGGGGCGTCAACTCGGCTTCAAGCGGACGCGCGGCTGGGCCAACATGGAGTGGGCGCTGCGGGACGCGCCCGGCGTGGAGTTGCTG
>NZ_LPWD01000307.1 GCF_001723295.1 Methyloceanibacter marginalis | reverse complement strand
ATCGTCCGGCTGCGGCCGGATATGGCATACCCGCCCCCCTGACCGCCGGGTCCTGGAGCTCATCAAGAAGGCGGAAGAGGCGCAAAACGGCTCCCCTGCGCTCTCTCCGGAGGCCATCAGCGCCGCGCGCTAACACCGCAACCGGAAGCCCTATAGGCGATTGTCTTCCCGTGGGCCCTTGGGCTATAAGCCTCTCGAATTCCGTCGCGGCGGCTCCAACGACAGCGCCGCGCCCGATCTTTGCGGGGCCGGCTTCCGGCCCCTCATTATTTCAGACGTTTGGAGGATTACATGGCTGAGGCGATCGAACTCAAGGCGTGGGCCCGGGGCCGCACCGGCACGGGCGGCGCACGCGAGGTCCGCCGCGAAGGGCGCGTTCCCGGCATTATTTATGGCGGCAAGGACGAGCCGCAGAATATCGCTTTGGAGTCCAAGGAAATCTCCAAGCAGATCCAGACCGGTCACTTTCAGAGCACGATCTTCATGATCGACATGGAAGGCACCAAGGTCCGCGTGATCCCCCGCGACGTGCAACTCGACCCGGTCCGCGATTTCCCGCTCCATGTCGATTTCATGCGGTTGGCCAAGGATGCGAAAGTGACCGTGGACGTGCCGGTCCACTTCCTGAACGAGCCCGCCTCCCCCGGCTTGAAGCGCGGCGGCGTGCTCAACGTCGTGCGCCACGATATTCCAGTGCGCTGCCCCGCCGACAGCATCCCCGAGTCCTTCGAGATCGATCTCACCGGCCTCGAGATCGGCGACTCGATCCACATCTCCTCGGTGAAGATGCCCGAGGGCGTGGTCCCCACCATCACCGACCGCGACTTCACGATTGCCACCATTGTCGGCCAGAAGGCAGAAGAGTCCGAGGAAGAGGCCGAACGCGCCGAAGCTCCGGAAGGCGCTGAGGACGAGGACGAGGACAAGGAAGACAAGGAGAAGAAGGAGTAGCCTTCTTCTTTTGGCTTCGCGGCCGCGGGTTCGGCCGCCGATCGGGATGACGCGATGAAGCTCTTTGTCGGCCTCGGCAATCCGGGGGCGCAATACGCCTTCAACCGTCACAATGTCGGCTTCATGGCGCTCGACGCCATCGCCGATGCCCATAACTTTCCCGCTTGGCGCAAGCGCTTCTCGGGCTTCGTGTCCGAAGGCCGTCTCGGCGGCGAGCAGGTGATCCTCCTGAAGCCGCAAACCTACATGAACGAGTCCGGGCGCTCGGCGGGCGAGGCTATGCGCTTCTACAAGCTCGACGAGAAGGACGTGATCGTCTTCCACGACGAATTGGATCTGGCGCCCGGCAAGGTCCGGGTGAAGACCGGGGGCGGTGTAGCCGGCCATAACGGGCTCAAATCCTTGAGTGCGCATCTCGGCAACGACTATGTGCGCGTGCGCATCGGCATCGGCCACCCCGGCCATCGCGAGCGCGTGGTGGGCTACGTGTTGCATGACTTTGCCAAAGCGGACCTCGACTGGCTGGAGCCGCTGCTCGGTGCCATGGCCGAAGCCGCGCCGCATCTCGCCGACGGCGCCAACGACAAATTCCAGACCCAGGTGGCGTATCTGACTCAAGCCGACGAGCCGGAGACGAAGAAGGCCAAGGCGGAGAAGAAGCAGGACAAGACGCCGGCGCCTGCCCCCGCGAAGCAAGAAAAGCCAAAGCCGGCCCAAGAGGGGGCGCTTGCCGCCAAGCTGCGCCGCTGGTTCGACTCGTAAGGACAAGAGAGTAGATGGGATTCAAATGCGGCATCGTCGGACTGCCCAATGTGGGCAAGTCCACCCTGTTCACGCGCTGACCCAGAGCGCCGCGGCGCAAGCCGCCAACTATCCGTTCTGCACCATCGAGCCCAATGTCGGCGACGTGCCGGTTCCCGATCCGCGTCTCGACAAGCTCGCCGGGATCGCCAAATCAGCGCAGACCATCCCCACGCGGCTGACCTTCGTGGACATCGCCGGCCTGGTGCGCGGCGCCTCCAAAGGCGAAGGGCTCGGCAACCAGTTCCTCGCCCATATCCGCGAGGTGGACGCCATCGCTTACGTGCTGCGCTGCTTCGAGGACCCCGACGTGGTCCACGTAGACGGCAAGGTCGACCCTCTTGCCGACGCCGAAACCATCGAGACCGAGCTGATGCTCGCCGATCTGGATAGTCTCGAGCGCCGGATTCCGATCCTCGAGAAAAAGATTCGCGGCCAGGACAAGGAGGCGAAAGCGACGCTGGCGCTTCTGGAGCGCGTCTTGCCGCTGCTCCGCGACGGCAAGCCGGCGCGCCTCGCCGAGGTGAGCGACGAAGAGCGCCCCCTCTTCAGGACGCTCGGACTGCTCACCTCGAAGCCCGTGCTCTATGTGTGTAATGTCGACGAGGCATCCGCCGCCACCGGCAACGCATACTCAAAGGCCGTCGAGGCGCGCGCTACCAAAGAAGAGGCGGGCTGCATCGTCATCTCCGCCAAGATCGAGGCTGAGCTTGCCGAGATCGACGCGGACGAGCGCAAAGCCTATCTCGCGGATCTCGGCCTTCCCGAGCCGGGCCTCAACCGGCTGATCCAAGAAGGTTATAAGCTTCTCGATCTCGTCACCTATTTCACGGCGGGGCCGAAGGAGGCCCGCGCCTGGACCATTCCGCGCGCAACCCGCGCCCCGCAAGCGGCCGGCGTGATCCACACCGATTTCGAGAAGGGCTTCATCCGCGCCGAGACCATCGCCTATGACGCGTATGTGGGGCTCGGCGGCGAGGCCCCTGCCCGCGACGCCGGTAAACTGCGCCTCGAAGGCAAGGACTACGTGGTCAAGGACGGCGACGTCCTGCATTTCAGGTTTGCCAATTAGCCGTCAGCTAGGGTCCGCAAAATGAAAATTCCAGCAACCTCATTAGGCGCTCTGGTCGTCGCCTTCGTCATCGCAGGCTTCGCTTCTTGCGCATACGCAACGGACGACGCCGAAAGGCGCGCGCAAGCCGAACAAGCTCGTTTCCGAATTCTGGGAGCGGGTCTGGTCCCCGCCACCCGACTGCGGGCAGTCGATGATCTGGTAGTCGAGGATTTTGTCCTGACCAGCGCGGGCACGGAAGTTACGGGGCGTGCCGCATTCAAGGCATGGATCGAGGCGTTCCAGGCGAAGGCCAAGAACGTTCGGCTCCAAGCGTTTGAAACCTTTGCCAATGCCGACGCCACGCGTGTCACCTCACGCTGGCAAGCAACCGGCATTAACAACGGTGTCCTGGGAACAGAACCCGACGGCCGGCCGATCTTATTCACCGGAATTGCCATCTGGGAAATCCGGTGGACCGCGGACGGCCCCAAGCTGGCCCACAATTGGGTCGAGCGCAGCGCGTGGGAACTCTACCAACAGCTCACCGCGCCCGCGGCCGACTAAAGTCCATCGCGGCACCGCTATTCTATTTTCTCGGCGCCGGTCGTATGGGTTGGATCGTCTTGCGTTGAGGCGCCAGCGCGGTAAGCCGACTTCTGGTAGCGGTCGCCATCCTTGCTGAGCTTGGTCGTCCAGCCGCTATCCCACTTGATCACCGCGGCATCGCCCTCATTCGTCCAGGTCCCGCTTAGGACATGGCCATCCTTTTCGCCGGCGGCTTTGCCGTCGCCGCTCAGCACGATTCTGAACGCGTTGCCCTTCGTATCCTCGGTCATGTAGTTGCCCGTCCAGTCGCCGGCAAACCCGGCGCTGCCGGTCAGAACGGCGATAAGGCCGGCGACAAGGAAGACTTTGAGCGATGTGTGGGTCATGGGCAGCCCCATCTTAGCGCGGCGCCGTCCGCTCGCCGCAAAAAAGAAGCCCCGGGACGGGGGGACGACCTCCGGGGCTTCCTTGGTTCCGAGTGGGGGAGGACGTCGGCGGGGTGGGGGGAGACCCGTCGAATGCCCTAAGGCTAAGCCCTTCTGCGGTCCATCGCCCAATTACAATGCAGTAATCTTCGGGCACGTTTTGTCGCACCATTGCCCGAATCGTCGGTTTTTATAGTCCCTACAATTCGGGGGAACGGGGGAAGCCTTGCCTTTGCGGCGGGGCTTCTTCTGTTTGGAGGCCAGCTTCAACCCCCTCGTCACGGCCAGCACGTCTTCCGCCGCTGAACTTTTTGTTTGGCGCGGGCGTAAGCCCTGCGTTCCACGAATAGTACAGGGCTGATTTCCATGTCGCGATATGTCCCCCGAAAGGGTTTCTTTGATCCGGATGATCTGGCGGTGATGGAGAGGACTCTCCAAGGCGCTTGGACAGCGATTGAGACTTCCAATCTCTTGAGCTTGGCGAAAGACGAAGCCCTGAAGCGCGCCGTTTGCGTGAAACTCTTCTCCATCACCCGCAGCAAACCGGTTGAACCTGGCTGCTCCTGGACGCCTTACTCGAGACCTTGCGGGAAGACCCGGCGAAAGCGCAATCCTCTCCCCAGTGATCTAACGCGCTTGATCTTAGGCCTTTGACTTGCGCGAGAAAGGCGCCTTCGTTTTTGCGGTCGGCGCGGGCGCCTCGACGATCGCCGAGCTCCCCTTGGCGGACATGTTTTTTGGGGGCGTGACACCCATGGAAACATAGACATTCATCAGTCGCTCCACGCCGCCTTCCGCCGGCCTGATCCAATCCGCAGGCACGTAGATTAGCGCGCCGCCGAAAGGCACCGGAGCCGAGGGCACCAGCACCGGGACATATCTGTGCTCCCCGATCTCGACCGGCTCGTGCGACGGCATCAACGCCAGGACCGCCGCACTCCCCTCGCCGCCGAAGAAACACCACACCGGGCTCATGCTCTTGAGGCTGTCCTCGTCGCCGCGATCCACGATCGCGACGAAGCGTTTGGACAGGTCGTAAACATTCGAGACCAGCGGAATGCGCATCATCAGCCAGTCGAAACTGTTGGAGATCCATGAGCGCAAGCCGGATTCGACCAAGAGCCCGAGCACGAAAATGATGGCGAGAATGATGCCGAGCCCGATGAAATAGGCGATCGTCGAGGAGCCGTAGACGTTCAGCCCGAGCGACGTAATGAGATTGCCGAGGAAGCTGCCGGGACCCGCATAGCTTGCCACCAGCGACGCGACCCACGCGGTCACCATCACCGTAACCATGATCGGCAGGAGCGCCAGAACGCCCGACAGGAAAATGCGGATAATCCGGCCCACGCGGCGGCCCTCCCGTTAGCGGATGGAGGCTAGCTTATTGCGCGCGTCAATGCACCAGATGCGAAATGGCCGGGACGAATCCCGGCCATTCGTACGCGGAACCTGAACCTGAGACTCTTAGCTTGCGCGCTTCAGCGCGTCGGCCGCGGCCACCTGGCGCAGGAAGTTCTCCACCGTATGGCGGAGCTGCTCGGCCTGGCGCGAGAGATCGCGGCTGACTTGCAGCATCTGCGTCGCCGACTGGCTCGTCTCGTCGACGGCCTTGGTGACGCCTGGCATATGGGCCACCACGTCTTCGGTGCCGCGCGCCGCCTGGCGCACGCTGTGTGAGATTTCCGAGGTCGCCGCCGATTGCTGCTGCACGGCGCCGGCGATCTCCTGGGTGTTCTTGTTCACTTCGCCCATGGTGGTGACGATGGACTGCATGGCCTCGACCGCACCATTGGTCGAGCTCTGGATCGAGTTGATCTGCTGCTTGATGTCATCGGTCGCCTTGGCGGTCTGGTCGGCGAGCGTCTTCACCTCGCTCGCAACCACGGCAAAGCCGCGGCCGGCCTCGCCCGCCCGCGCCGCCTCGATGGTGGCGTTGAGCGCAAGCAGATTGGTCTGCGCGGCAACGTCTTGAATGAGGCTCACCACGTCGCCGATACGCTGTGCCGCGGTCGCCAGGCCTTCAACCTTGAGGTTGGCGGTGCGGGCGTTCTCGGTGACTTGGTTGACGATGCGGCTCGCGGTGGAAACGCGCGTGCCGATATCGCTGACGGACACGGCCAGCTCCTCGGCGGTCGCCGCCACGGTCTGCACGTTGGCGGACGCCTCGTCCGAAGCCGAGGCCACGGAGGTGACGCGCTCGTTCGTGTCGGAAGCCACGTTCGACAGCACCCGCGCGGTCTCGTCCATGGTTCGCGCGCTGTCGGCGAAGGCCCCAAGAATGCCGGCGATCGAGCCGCGGAACTGATGGATCAGCTCCTCGGTGCGCTGCTGCGAGGCAAGCCGACCCTGAACCTGGCTGTCCTGCTCACTCTTGTGGCTCTCGCTCCACTGAATCGCATCGGCCTGGAACGTCTTCAGGCTTTAGCGATGCCGCCCACCTCGTCGGACCGCGCGGCGTGTGGGACCACCCCGTCCATGTCCCATTTGGTGAAGCGCAGAATGACGCTGCTGAGATCGCTGAGCGCCTTCGAGAGGCCGCCGCCCCAGAAATAACCGAAGGCCGCGCCAAGACCGACCGCGACGACGAGCGCAAGCAACGCGGCCGCGCCCGCGTTCGGGATCAGTTGCTGGAGCACGAAGGACACCAGGACAGCCATAAGCGCCGTGGCGGCAAAGGCGAGCGTGACTTTCAGGCGGAGAACCATTTGAAATCTCTCAATTTTTAAAGCGAAAATCCGTCCCTAGAGGTCATGGCAGGGACGGCCTATACGGCGAATCCCCCGCGCAAAGCGTGTGGGGAAGCCTCTCTCTTTGTGGTTAAAACTCCCTTAGGATCGCCCCGTTTTGGGCGACGGCTCGCAAAATATTGCGGGATCGAGCCTAGCGCAGCGCCGCGGCGATATTGCCGCCGTCCACCGTCTCGACATGCCCGGTGGTCTTTCGCGCCTTCGCAAGCGCCAGGAACGCTTGTGCCACGTCGTCCGCCGTGACCTCGGCGCGGAGCAGGTTGCCACTCATATAGTCGGCCTCCGATACGCCCCGCGCCTTGGACCGGGCCGCGATCATCTCGCCCGTGAGCAGCCCACTCCTGATACGGTCGGCGTTGACGCCATTTGAGCGGATACCGTCGGCGCCGTAATCGAGCGCGTATTGGCGCATGAGCAGCATGGTGGCGGCCTTGGGCAAACCATAGGGTCCGAAATTCTGGCCCGGATTCACCGCCTGCTTGGAGATGTTGAACAGGAGTACGCCGCCCGTGTCTTGCTTTTGCATGATGCGCACAGCCTCGCGCGCGACGGTCTGATGCGCGAAGAAATTGAGTTCGAAGCTCTGGCGCAAGGTCTCGTCGGAGACATCGCCGATACGCCCTGCCACGCCGCGCCCGCGTTCGACACCAGAATGTCGACACCGCCGAAGCGCTCGCACACGGCTGCGAAAGCTTCCTTCACCTGTTCCGGCTTAGTCACGTCGCATGCAAGGCCGAGCCCTTTGACTTCGGCGGCAGCTTTCTTCGCCGCCTCGCCGTCGATGTCGAACAGCGCAACCGCCGCCCCGTCGCCAGCCAACGCTTTCGCCGTTGCCGCGCCGATGGCGCCCGCCCCGGTCACCACGGCAATCTGTCCGGTCAGCGGCTTCATCACCGCGCCCTTCAGCTTGGCTTGCTCGAGGCTCCAATATTCGAGCGCGAAGAGATCGGCCTCGGGCAGCGGGTCGTAGCGGCCGATGGCCTCGGCGTCAGTCACCACTCTGATCGTGTTCTCGGCGAGATCGCCTGCGATCGCGGCATCCTTCGCCGTGCGCCCGAGCCCGAACAGACCGACGCCCGGCACCAAGATCACCCGCGGCATGGGATCGAGCTTGGTCTTGGTATTACCAACCGCTTCGTTCTCGCGTGCGAAATAGGTGTCGTACGCGGCCGCAAACTGTTCGACCGCCGCCTGCACGGCAGCGCCGAAATCGTCGAGCGCGCCGGCTTCCGGCACCGGGACCACCAACGGCCTGTTCTTGGTGCGGATGATGTGGTCGGGAGTCACCACGCCGCGCTGACTGTAAGAGGCGAGTTCCGCGCCGTTCACGTAGTCGAGGATTTCCGGGCCCGTGCGCAGCTCGGCGATGAACCGGATCGGCTCTGCATTGTCTTTCCTGATGGCGCACGCTCCACGCAGGATCGGCGCGATCTCCGCTGCGGTTTCCAGACTGCCTGCAATCTGCGCCGCCGGGAACACCACCGGACGGCCCTGGCGCAGGCGGCTCTCGGCGAGTGACACCATCTCGATCATGCGCTCGTAGGCTTCGCGGGCCGTCTCGCCGAAGGTGAAGATGCCGTGCTTGTGCAGGATCAGCCCTTCCACGTCGGGCTTCTCCTCGAACACTTGGGCCGCCGCCTTGGCGAGCCCGAAGCCCGGCGCGATATAGGGCACGATCCCCATGCGCCCATCATAGACCTCGCGCGCCAAAGCCTCCCCGTCCGGCTGGTCGACCAGCGCCAGCACCGCGGCGGCATGGGTATGGTCCACGAATTTATGCGGCAGGAAGGCGTGGAGCAGCGTCTCCACGGACGGGTTCGGCGCCGAGGCGTCGAGCAGGTTGAGCCGCTGCAGATTGACCATGGCCTCGTCCGACAGGGCGTCGAGCGCGCGCATCTTCCGCAAAGGCTCCAGCTTCACCGCCGGCAACCCCCAAGGCTCCATGTCGGCCATGTCGGCGCCCGAGCCCTTGACCGCGATGACCTCGTGCTCCTGACCGAGATCGTCGGTGGCGCGGGTCTCACCGACGTATTGCCGCCCCCGTGCAGCACGAGCAGCGGGTCGCGGCCGATCAGGCGCGTGGTGTAGACGCGAAGGGCGATGTCCTCATTGACGCCTTCGGCGCCATAGGCCTCGACCGTCTGCTTGGCGGTGTCGTCGTTCCATTGGCTTTGCATGGCGCGGGTTTTGGCAAGTTTCGTGACCTCCGGCAAGGAAAGAGCGCGCCTCAAGCTTGCGGCGAAAAATCCTCAATTCCGCCCCGGTCGGATACCGATTCGCAACATATTCACATGAATTATAGGAAGTTAGGGGCGTATCTGGATGAGGGAAATCAAAGTGGGTAGCTTCCGTAGTGCGTACCATCCCGAGCGGCACTATATGCGCGGCCCGGGACCGAAATGGCACGCAAAGCACACGGCCTCGCTTGTGGCCGCCGCCAGTCTCCAACCGGTCGTGAGCGCCAACGCGCCACGGGCGGCCAATGGGAGGGCCATGGGGGCGGTGGCCCAAAGCACCGTTATCACATGGATCGCGCCGACCGCGGCAGCCGCGGCCCTCGGCTTCATGGCCGTGATGGTGCTGGCGTAAGGCACGCGCATGACTGCCGAAAAGCAAGGGACCGGCGGAATTATCCGCTGGAGAGCCCGCCCCTTTATCCGTTCCTCAACGCCTAAGTTCTTAGAGTCTTGAATTCATGGGGTTCCCTTCTTGGGAACCGATCCCCATTTCCTAGGTTAGCTGAGGAGGGGGTTCAACCCTACGCTCGAGGTAAACACCCATGCGCGGAGTTCTACTTACGGCCCTAGCGGGCCTTGTTGCCGTTTTCGTCGTCGCGGGCCCCAAACCCGCCTCGGCCCTGCCCGCAGCCGCGGCGCTGAATTACAGCCACGCCAGCGGGGACCTCATCGAGGTCAAGAAGTATTACAAGAAGCGTCGTTACTACAATCGCGGCCGCTATTACCGCGGGCCTCACTACCGGTCGTACCGATATAACCGGCCCTATTATCGGCCCTACTACCGCCCGTACTACAGGCCCTATTACCGCGCCCGGGCGTCAGCCTCTGGTTCGGCTGGTAGGCTGATCGGGAACTAATTGGATCGACATGGCGCGGGACTTCGGTCCCGCGCCACTTTCTTATGCCGTCCCATGCTCTACGCGGCCGCTTGCTCCCGGTGCTCCGGATAGAGCAGCCGCAAACCTTCCGCCGTCGCGGGCGCACGCCGCGCTCGGTGATGAAGCCGGTGATGAGCCGGGCCGGCGTCACGTCGAAAGCATAGTTGGCGGCGAGACTCCCCTCAGGCGTGATCGTCACGGTGGCGAGCGAGCCGTCAGGCAACCGGCCGGTCATCTGCGTCACCTCCGTGGCGTCGCGCTGCTCGATGGGAATGGCGCTGCCGTCGGTGAGGCTCCAATCGATG
>NZ_LPWD01000306.1 GCF_001723295.1 Methyloceanibacter marginalis | reverse complement strand
CCGGTCGAGTCACCACGAGCTGCTCGCGGCGGCAGGTCCAGCGACACGTTCTTGAGGTTGTGCTCCCGCGCGCCGCGGATGGAGGAGGGATTTGGAGGTCATGCCGTTAGCAATGTCGGGGGACGAGGGCCTGACCGCAAGGCTTAGCTGCGCTCTCAGGGGCCCCACAAGGGGGCCAAAGCGCGCGGCGAGGCGGGGCTAGATCAGGGCGAGCTTCTTGAGCCGCGACCTTATGGCGCCGGGCTTGCGGCCGAGCTCGGCGGCGATGGCGCCCACGCTCTCGCCCGCCTGGTGGCGGCGGCGCAGATCCCGCTCCTCGCCCTCGGTCCAGGGCGCATAGGCCTTGCCGTGGCTCTGGCGCATGGCGGCGACGTGTAGCTTTTGGACGGCCCGGCCTCCGCTTGGCGGCTCCCGCAATCCCCTAAGAATGCCGCCTGGCGCTTTGAGAGCTCCGCCGGGCCGAGCCGCGCCAAGGTGTCCAAGGCGTGCTCCGAAGCCGCGCGGAACGCCGCGTCCGTCTCGATGGCTTGCGGATGCACGCGCAAGGCCCGCTCGTTGAGGCCGAGCAGGTGCAGGCCCGAAAGCTTTCGCAACCGCGACAGCGCCACGTAGCCCTGGCCGTATTCGAAGGCGCGGGAGAGATCGATGACGGCGGCGTCCAGCGACATGCCCTGGCTCTTATGCACGGTGATGGCCCAGGCGAGCCGCAGGGGGATTTGCGTCACGGAGGCGCGCTCCTTGCCGCTCTCCTCGATCTTCCAGGTGACGGGTTCGGCCACGATGCGCTTGCCGGCCTTGGTGCGCACGACCGGCGCGCCCGATTCGGGATCGAAATCCTCCACGAGCCCGAGCGTGCCGTTCACGTAGCGTCCGGCCGGATCGTTCTTGGTGAACATCACAACGGCGTCGGGCTTCAGCGCGAGCAGGTCCGGCGACAGGCAGCCGCGCTTTAGCGTCTCGATCGCGGGCGGCGCGCCCTTGGCGGTCATGACGAAGCTGCGTGTCTCGCCGCCGAGCTTCGCCAATTGCTGCCGATTGATGTCGTCCACGGCCGCATTGTGGGTGAACAGCCGCGTGCGGCTGGCCGGCAGCTGATCGCGGTCGACCATGCGCGCGGCGAGCCGCTCCCGGTGGATGCCGGTGCAGGCATTGGCGCGGATGGCGTCGAGCACGTCGAGAAAGGGCTGGTCGTCTTGCCGATGCTGCTCCGACAAATAGCAGACCATGGGATCGAGATCGCGCCAGGCCGACGAGCCATGGGCGAACACGGCACCGAAACTGTCGCCGCCGCCGCCGAAGTCGAGCATGTCTGGGTCGGATCGCCGGCGCGTCACCGGCGGCAACTGGAAGAAGTCGCCGACCAGGACCACTTGCAGTCCGCCGAAGGGGGCGGGCGTTCCTTTGATATGGCGGCAGACCGTGTCCACGAGAGTCAGGGACTGCGCCGGCAGCATCGAGATCTCATCGATGATCAGGACGCTGGTCTTCTCGATGCGCCCCGCGACCCGGCGATTGGCGGCGATGGTATCCAGATCGCGCCGTGTCAGCGTCTCGCGCACGCCGATGCCGCTCCAGGCATGGATGGTGACGCCGTGGCCGTGGGTGGCGGCGATCCCGGTCGAGGCGGTGTAGGCGTAGTCCACGCCGGCTTGCGCCAGCTCCTTGAGATAGCAGTTGACCGTATGGGTCTTGCCGCTGCCGGGCTGGCCGGTGAGGAAGATGCTGGCCCCGGTCCTGAGCAGCGCCAGCGCCTCGTCTTGAGTCATTGCCTCTCCCGTCCCTGCTCGAATCCGTATGACGATTTCAGCATAACCGATGGCGCCGCCGCGAATCCCAGCCCATAGAGAAATACATGACCATGACCCGCACCCAGATCGCCATCGCCGCCGGCATTATCCTGATCGCCGGCGCAGCCCTTTACGGGATGGGCCATCCGCTCATCTGCAAATGCGGCTATGTGAAGCTTTGGCATTTCGATGTGGTCAGCGCCGAGAACTCGCAGCACATCTTCGATTGGTACACGCCCTCCCACCTCATCCACGGCTTTCTGTTCTACGCGCTGTTCTGGCTGATCATGCCGCGCGCGTCGTTCGGGGCACGGCTCATCGCCGCGGTCTTGCTGGAGGCGAGCTGGGAGGTGATCGAGAACACCGACTTCGTCATCAACCACTACCGGGAGACGACGGTCTCGCTCGATTACTACGGCGACAGCGTGCTCAACTCGGTGAGCGACATTCTTTTCATGGTCGCCGGATTCTTTCTCGCCGCCTGGCTGCCGGTGTGGGTCACGGTTCTGCTCGCTATCGCGCTCGAGGTGTTCGTCGGCGTCATGATCCGCGACGGGTTGACGCTGAACGTCATCATGTTCGTGTGGCCGAGCGAGGCAATCCTGCAATGGCAGCAGGGCAGGTAGCGGCTAAAGCGGTACGCGGATGCCGAAGATCATGATCAGCATGAGCCAGGCGAAGGCCGCCACCGTCGGATAGAAGGTGAGGCCGAAGCCGAACGCGCGCAAATACGGGTTCTGTGGTAGCCGATCCAGAACAGGATGCGGCCGAGAACGAACAGCGCCGTGAGAATCGGCAGCGTGCGCGCTTCCTCGATGGGGCAATACATCGCCAGCCCGGCATTGGCGATGAACCAGGCGGTGAACTGCTCGAAGGTGTTGAGGATGAACCGGTTGTTGATGTCGACCGGCGAATTGGCTTTGGGCACGCGGCCGACAAACTGACTGGGATCGAGCCGTTGCGCGGCGACGATACAGATGCCGATCACGCCGGGTACCAGCGCGATCACCGCGTCCTTGATGACCAAGGCCAGGCGATCGGCAATGCCCCAGGCCTCCGGCGTCCACGTCCAAAAGTATTTCGCAGCTGCGAAGAAGGCAGCCGCGAAGAGCCAATTGCCCACCAGCGTGGCGATGAACGGCCACTGCATGGCGGTGAAGCCAAAATACTTGACGCGTGGATCGCGCCGCTTTGCCTTCCGGCGTCCTGGTGCCTGCTGCTGATCGACGGACCGCTGCATGTTCCCCTTCGTCCTGGGTTTCAGGTCAGCACCCGTCCCGCCCTGGGAGGCGCTGCCAATGAAATCGCTTTGTGTTCTTGTCTTAGCCATAGGGCCCACGCCTTGAAACCACAAGAGGGCGACATAGTGGACGAATAAGAACAAAAGAGGTACATAAGAAGGAAGACGCTCTGGCTTGTGGAGCTTGTGGACAGGCCGGGCACCGGCAGGGAGTTGCCTGGAAGGCCGCGGCTTGTGGGCCTAGACTGCCGGATTGCCCTGAAGGGCATACGTAACGCTTACCCGCGGGGAGGTCCAAACCATGGCCGGATCGGTCAATAAAGTCATTCTCATCGGCAATCTCGGCGCCGATCCCGAAATCCGCCATACGCAGGACGCCGGCCGATCGTCAATTTGCGGGTGGCGGACGGAGCGACAGCTGGCGCGACAAAGCGACCGG
>NZ_LPWD01000305.1 GCF_001723295.1 Methyloceanibacter marginalis | reverse complement strand
GGCGGAAGATCTCGGCCTTGCTGTCAGCCTGCCGCAGGTGGATGCGTTCTTCCTCGAAAGCGGCCCCGCAGGCTTTGAGCGCGAGCCAAGGACGCAAGCTCCACGACGAGTAGTTCTTGTCTCCGATGACCAGCGTGTAGCCTGTCCCTGTCATTGTTCCGCCTTCCGCCATTGTCATGTTTCCGCTCCCCTGCCATTAATGCGCGGCTCCTTCAAGACACGTCCGGATCTTTTCATGCCTTCCAAAGCGACGACGCTCGACGCAACACGCCACACCCTCGAAGACTTGCTGCTTGCGCGCGGCACCGACGCCATCCCCATCGTGCCGGTCGCCTCGGACGACGATCTCGGGGGATTGAGCGATCTGGAACGCCGCTGGGCCGAGGCGCGGGACTGGAAACCGGACCAAGGTGCCGTGCTGCCGGTACCCGACGAGACGGGGGCCATCGGCAAGGTCCTGTTCGGCACGGGCGGCGCCGATTGGGCGAAGGACGCACCCTTGCTCACAGGCGCCCTGCCTGGGAAGTTGCCCGCCGGTGACTATCGCTTTGCCGGTCCCATGCCCGATCCGGATCTTGCCGCGCTTGGCTTCCTCGGCGGCTGCTACCGCTTCACCCGCTACAAATCCGGAAACGACAAGGCGCCGCGGCGCCTCGTGCTTCCCGAGGGCGCGGACCGGGATCAGGTCCTGGCGCTGGCGGAAGCGCTCTATTTCGGCCGCGATCTCATCAACACGCCGGCAAGCGATCTCGGTCCCGCCGAGCTCGAAGCCGCGGCGCGCGAGCTCGCCAAGGCCTTCGACGGCACGGTCAAGGTGACGGAAGGCTCGACCCTGCTCGCCGACAATTTTCCAATGATCCATGCCGTGGGCCGGGCCAGCGACCGCGCTCCCCGGCTCATCGACATTCGCTGGGGCGCGGAGCGCGCACCCAAAGTGACCATCGTGGGCAAGGGAATCTGCTTCGATACCGGCGGCCTTAATCTGAAGCCCGGCGGCTCCATGGGCCTGATGAAGAAGGATATGGGCGGCGCCGCATCGGCACTCGCCTTCGCCCTCATGGTCATGCGGACCAAGCTGCCGGTGCGCTTGCGTGTGCTCATTCCGGCCGCCGATAATTCGGTCGCCGGCAACGCCTTCCGCCCGGGCGATGTTCTGACCAGCCGCAACGGCATGACGGTCGAGATCGGCAACACGGACGCGGAGGGACGCCTAGTGCTGGCGGACGCCCTCAGCCTTGCCGACGAGGAGGCGCCCGACTATCTCGTCACGTTCGCGACGCTCACGGGAGCCGCGCGCGTCGCGCTCGGACCCGAGCTGCCGCCGTTCTACGCCGACGATGACGACTTTGCCGGCAAGGTGCTCGAGGCCGCGCTCGCCGTTGGCGATCCTGTGTGGCGCATGCCGTTCTGGGCGTCCTACGACAAGCTGCTCAAGAGCAATGTCGCCGACGTCAGCCACATCTCGGACGGCCCGTTTGCAGGTTCGGTAACCGCGGCCTTGTTCCTGAAGCGCTTCGTGAAAGAGGCCAAGCGCTTCGCGCATCTCGACATCTATGGCTGGGTGCCGCGCGAGCAGCCAGGACGGCCGCAAGGCGGCGAACCGCAGGCGGCCCGTGCGCTGTTCCAGTTCTTCCGCCGAGAGCTCGGCTCGTGAGCAGCCACGACCCGCGCCGTCACGTCTATCGCGCGGACCTTGCCGCCGAGCATTTGCGCGGGCAGGTAGATGCGGCGCGCTATGTCGCGGGCGAGCCCCGTCAAGTCGGTGCCGCGTCTCTGCCCGTGCGGCGTGAGCCCCGCTTCGATGCGATGCTCGACACCGAGGCGCTCCACGGCGAGACCGTGACCGTCTATGACGAGCGCGAGGGCTGGGCCTGGGTCCAGCTCGATCACGACGGCTATGTCGGCTACCTGCCGAGCGCGGGTTTGGTTCCCATAGCGGCGCCGCCCACCCACCGCGTCTCCGCCTTGCGCACCTACGTCTTTCCGGCGCCGGATTCCAAGGCGCCGCCGCTGGCGATGCTGAGCCTCAATGCGCGCATCGCCGTTGCCGAGGACGGCGGCCGGTACTTGAAGCTTGAGGGCGGCGGCTACGTCTATGCCAGCCACGTCGTGCCTCTAGACCAACATGCGGAAGATTTTGTCGCGGTCGCCGAGGCCTTTCTCGGCACGCCCTATCTGTGGGGCGGACGGACCAGCGTCGGGCTCGACTGCTCGGGGCTGGTGCAGCTTGCCGCCGCCGCCGCCGGCTATAAGGTGCCGCGCGACGCGGATATGCAGGCGGCGGAAGCGGGCGAGCTCATCGCGTGGCAGGAGAGCGGCACGCTGAGACGCGGCGACCTGGTGTTCTGGGACGGGCATGTGGGCATCATGACGAGCGGCGAAGATTTCCTCCACGCCAATGCGTATCACATGGCCGTTGTGCTTGAACGGTTCCACGAAGCCCCGCGCGCGCATTGAGGCGGCGGGCTCGAGGTAACCGGCGTCCGGCGCTTGCCGTGACGCTAGGGGGGAGCGCTAGAGGACGCCGAAAAGGTAGAGCAGAATGATGATGGGGATCGGAATACCGATCAGCCACAACAGAACTCCGCGCATTCTTACGTCCTCCGTTGTCCAAAACTGCAACGTATAAACGTAAGGCCGTGCGTCTGGTTCCCTAGGTCGAGACGGCGTCGCCCGGTACGGCCTCCAGCTCGAAGGCCGCGGCGAGCAACGCCTTGGTGTAATCGGTCTTCGGGCTCGCGAACACGGTCTGCGCCGGGCCTTGCTCCACCACCTTGCCGTGACGCAGCACGATGATCGAGTTGGCGAGCGCGCGCACCACTTTGAGGTCGTGGCTGATGAAGAGATAGGCGAGCTTGTGCCGCTTCTGAAGGTCGCGCAGCAGGTCCACGATTTGCGCCTGCACCGAAACGTCCAGCGCCGAGGTCGGCTCGTCTAGAATGAGCAGTTTCGGCTCGAGCACCAGCGCCCGCGCGATGGCGATGCGCTGGCGCTGCCCGCCTGAGAACTCGTGCGGATAGCGGTCACGCAGCGCGGAATCCAGGCCCACCTCCTTCAGCGCACGCGACACGCGCGCGTCGCGCTCATCGCGGGACAGGCCAGGGTTCTGGATATCGAGGCCCTCCTCGATGATCTGGCCGATGGACATGCGAGGCGATAGCGAGCCGTACGGGTCCTGGAAGACGATCTGCAGGTCTTTCCGCAAGGGGCGCATCTTCTTGGAGTCGTAGCCGTCGATGCGGTCGCCGAGATAGACGATGGGCCTTCGCTCGAGATCAGGCGCAGGATCGCGAGCCCAAGCGTCGTCTTGCCGGAGCCGGACTCGCCCACGACGCCGAGCGTCTGGCCTTCCTTCACGTCCACATCGATGCCGTCCACCGCCTTGATATAGCCGACGGTTCGGCGCAGGAAGCCGCGTTTGATCGGGAACCACACCTTCAAGTCGTCGGTCTTGAGGATCGTCCTGGCCCTGGCGTTCTCCGGCGGCGGGGAGCCCTTGGGCTCCGAGGCGATCAGGTGCTTGGTGTAGTCGTCCTTCGGATGGTCGAAGATGTCGTGAGTCGCTCCGCGCTCTACGATGACGCCGTCATGCATCACGCAGACCCGGTCGGCCATTTTGCGCACGATGCCGAGATCGTGGGTGATCAGCAGCATCGCCATGTTGAATTCGGCCCGGAGCTCCAGCAGCAATTCGAGGATCTGCGCCTGAATGGTGACGTCGAGCGCCGTGGTCGGCTCGTCGGCGATCAGCAGGTCCGGCTCGTTGGCGAGCGCCATGGCGATCATCACGCGCTGGCGTTGTCCGCCCGAAAGCTGGTGGGGATACGACCCGAGCCTGCTTTCCGGGTCCTCGATTCCCACCCTGTTGAGGAGGTCCAAGACGCGCGCCCGGCACGCGGCGCCCGACAAGCCCATATGGATCTTCAGCACTTCGGCGATCTGCTGCTCGATCATGTGCAGCGGATTGAGCGAGGTCATCGGCTCCTGGAAGATCATCGAGATCTGATTGCCCCGCACATGGCGCAAGCCGTCAGGCGGCAGCGCCAGGAGGTTCTCGCCCTTGAAGGTGATCGCTCCGGAGGGGTGCGAAGCGGCCGGGTAGGGGAGGAGTTGGAGGATCGATAGCGCGGTCACCGTCTTGCCGGAGCCGGACTCGCCCAC
>NZ_LPWD01000304.1 GCF_001723295.1 Methyloceanibacter marginalis | reverse complement strand
AGTCCGGGCATGACGAGAGAGGAGTGCTCTAGGCTTCAGCGCTTGGGCGGCCCGGTCTCGGCCACTTCCGCCCCGTTCTCGCGCCCGAACAGCTTGAACGCGCGCATCACCGCCCAGACCGGGAAGACGATCACCGCGCCCAGCAAGAAGTAGCGGAAGCCCTTCTCGATCGCCGCGAAGCCCATGTCGTAGAGGCGCTGGGCGAGATCGCGCAGGTTCTGGATGATGTCGTAGGGGCTGAAGCCGAGGGCCGCCAGGACCACGCCAACGATCAAGGATAGGATGGCGAGCCGGGCAAGCACGAGCGCCGGATTGCCGCCAAAAAACCGTTCCATCTGTCCGTTCCCTCTGAATCGTGGGCGTTTCGGTCGAATCTGTACCACAGTTGGGGCGCAAAGCCGCGAAGATCAAGAAGGAGGAGGCCCGCGTGAGCGCGCGAAAGGGCTTGGCAAAACACACGAGCGAAGCCGACGAGCCCGCCGCGCGGCTGCCCAAGCCCTTCGCCGGCTGGTTCGCCTCCCGGGGCTGGCGCCCGCGCTCCCATCAGCTTGCGCTGCTCTATACGGTCGCCGAAGGCGCGACACGCTGCTGATCGCACCTACCGGCGGCGGCAAGACCCTGGCCGGCTTCCTGCCGAGCCTGATCGATCTTGCCGCGCGGCCGCCGAGCAAAATGCCGGCGCGAAGCGTCCACACACTCTATGTTTCGCCGCTCAAAGCGCTCGCCACCGACATCGCGCGCAACCTCGCCACGCCCGTGGCGGAGATGGGGCTACCCATTCGGCTCGAGACCCGGACCGGCGACACGCCGCAATCGCGCCGCGCGCGCCAGCGCGTGCTGCCGCCCGACATCTTGCTGACCACGCCCGAGCAGATCGCGCTGATGCTCTCCCACAAAAGCGCCGCGGAACTGTTCGGCGGACTCAAATGCGTGATCCTCGATGAGCTGCACGCGCTCGCCACCAGCAAGCGCGGCGATCTGTTGTCGCTCGATCTGGCGCGGCTGCGCACGCTCGCCCCCGAACTCACGGCCATCGGTCTGTCGGCCACCGTGGCGCGGCCGTCCGAGCTTGCCGCCTTCCTCGTTCCTCACAAAGGAAAGACGGCCACAAGGCTGGCGGAGATCGTTACGGGCGAAGGCGCCGCCAAGGCCGACATCGCCATCCTCAAATCCGACGCCGATCTCCCCTGGGCCGGCCATTCGGCGCGCTACGCGTTGCCGGAAATGTACGAAGCGATCAAGGCGCACACCATGTCGCTGATGTTCGTCAACACGCGCTCGCAAGCCGAGATGCTGTTTCACGAACTGTGGCGCTGCAACGACGACAACCTGCCCATCGCGCTCCACCACGGCTCCCTCGACGTGGGGCAGCGCCGCAAGGTCGAAGCGGCCATGGTCGCGGGCAAGCTCCGCGCCGTGGTCTGCACCTCAACACTCGATCTCGGCATCGACTGGGGCGCTGTCGATCTCGTCATCAATGTCGGCGCGCCGAAAGGCGCAAGCCGTCTCGCCCAGCGTATCGGCCGCGCCAATCACCGTCTGGACGAGCCGAGCAAGGCGCTGCTGGTGCCCGCCAATCGCTTCGAGGTGATGGAGTGTCAGGCGGCGCTCGAAGCGGCGGAAGAGGGGGCGCAAGACACCCCGCCCACGCGCCGCGGCGCGCTCGACGTGCTCGCCCAGCACATTCTCGGCGTAGCATGCGCGGAGCCTTCGATACGGACCGGCTCTATCGGGAGGTAACCAGCGCCTCGCCCTATCAGGGGCTTACCCGCGAGGGGTTCGATCACGTGCTCGCCTTCGTCGCCACCGGCGGCTACGCGCTCGCCAACTATGAGCGCTACGCCAAGCTGAAACAGACCAAGGAGGGCGAATACCGCGTCGCCCATCCCCGCATTGCGCAGCATACCGGCTCAATGTCGGCACCATCGTCGAGGCGCCGATGCTGCGCGTGCGGCTCGCGCGCGGCGCCCTCAAGAAATCGGGCGCGGTCGCCGGCGGTCGCGTGCTTGGCGAGGTGGAGGAGTATTTCATCGAGCAGCTCACCCCTGGCGATACCTTCGTCTTCGCCGGCGAGGTGCTGCGCTTCGAGGGCTTACGCGAGATGGACGCCATCGTCACCCGGGCCCATGCCGCCGATCCCAAGGTGCCGGCCTATGAAGGCGGCAAGTTCCCGCTCTCGACCTATCTCGCGGACCGCGTGCGCCGGATGCTGGCCGAGCGCGGCGCTTGGGCGAAGCTGCCGGACCAGGTTTCCGACTGGCTCAGGCTGCAAGCCGATTTTTCGGTGGTTCCTTCCGCCGAGGAGATGCTGATCGAGACGTTTCCGCGCGGGCAGCGCCACTACCTCGTCTGCTACCCCTTCGAAGGGCGTCTTGCCCATCAAAGCCTCGGCATGCTGCTGCGCGGCGGCTGGAGCGGGCAGGGGCCGCGCCGACCGGCTTCGTCGCCAACGAGTACGCGCTCGCAATCTGGGGGCTCAACGACATGAGCGCGATGATCCGCGAGGGCAGCCTCGACCTCGCGCAGCTTTTCGACGAGGACATGCTGGGCGACGATCTCGACGCGTGGCTCGCGGAGTCGAACCTGATGAAGCGCTCGTTCCGCGTCTGCGCCATCATCTCAGGGCTGATCGAGCGGCGTCATCCCGGGCAGGAAAAGACGGGTCGGCAGATGACCGTCTCGTCCGATCTCATCTACGACGTTCTGCGCCAGCATGAGCCGGACCACGTCCTGCTGAAAGCCGCCTTCGCCGACGCGGCCGCGGGGCTCATCGATCTCGGCCGCTTGGGGCAATTCCTCAAGCGGATCGGCGGTCGAATCAGGCATAGTGAACTCAGTCACGTTTCGCCGCTTGCCGTGCCGGTCATGCTCGAAATCGGCCGCGAGAGTGTTCCGAGTGACGTTGGCGACGCCTTGTTGCGTGAGACCGCTGAAGAACTCATCGCGGAGGCCTGGGGGAACATGCTGCGCGCTAGGCTCGATCTCATGCCGGAAACGGCGCCCACGCTTCGCTCACATCTTTCCGTGGGCCGCCT
>NZ_LPWD01000303.1 GCF_001723295.1 Methyloceanibacter marginalis | reverse complement strand
CCGCTGGGCTAAAGTTCCTCATCGGGGTGCTTGCGTAGCCCCGTGTCATGTGTGTCATGAGACCCTACTCTGGCCCCGCCACCTGCGGGGCCTCTTCTTGCGTCGATGCCAAGAGTCCAACCGTATAACTGTCCATTTTGCCAGGGAGAAATGCTCTTCGAGGAATCGAAGAACCGCTATCGCTGCCCGGATTGTGAGACGATTGTGGAGCTTGGAGACAGGCCTGCAGGGAATGAACCCGAAGATGCTGAGTGAAAGTCGAGGCCGCCGCACTGGGTGGTGCGACGGCCTCTAGTGCGAGTCAGGGAGGTGAGGCCCCGGCCGGGACGTTCCTACTTTTTCCGATCTGCTGTGAGAATGTCGTCCTTGAGAGTTTCCGCGTCGGAGATCAGACGACGGAGGTGCATCAAGACCGCCTGAAACTCGTCTTCGTTTAGTTCGAATCCGTTCCCGCGCGTGTTCGTCATGGCGAGATCAATCAAACGCAGATCGCACGCGATCAGCCTGAGCCGGTCGGCTGCGTCGGCAGCAGCAGGCGAATAAGGAGTTGGGATTTTTTCAAGCATGGAAACCTCCGGTGTTACCTAGTGGGTTACCTACGGAGGGAAGCGGCTTCGCTTCTATGCCTCTAAGTCTTTGAAAAGACTGGTGGGCGCACACGGACTCGAACCGTGGACCCGCTGATTAAGAGTCAGCTGCTCTACCAACTGAGCTATGCGCCCTCAGAAGTACCCTCCCCGAGAGAGGCCCATCTGGTCTGGAGCGTTCGGCGCTCCAAGGGTGCTCCCCTTAGCACTGCCCCGGTTGACCTGTCCAGTTTGCCTTTGCGCCAAAATGGCTAGCCGCCGCCTTACCATAGAGCCCGCACTTCCGACCGGCGGAAGGTGACGTTGCGATTGATATGGGCGTTGAGGACAAAGCCGAGCCCGATGATCATGGTCAGCATCGAGGTGCCGCCATAGGAGACGAGCGGCAGTGGCACGCCGACCACCGGCACCAGCCCCGTGACCATGGCGACGTTGATGAACACATAGGCCAAAAAGCGTGAGCCCGACGCTGCGGCGAGCAGCTTGGCGAAGATGCTCCGGCAGCGCAGCGCCATATAGGTGATGAACAGCAGCGCCAGCAAGTAAAGGGCGAGCAACACCACGGCGCCGACAAAGCCCATCTCCTCGGCGAACATGGTGAAGATGAAATCGGTGTGCTTCTCGGGCAGGAAGTTGAGCTGGGCTTGCGTGCCTTGCATATAGCCTTTTCCGGCAAGCCCGCCCGACCCGATAGCGATCTTCGACTGGAGGATATGGTAGCCGGAGCCGAGCGGATCGCGCTCGGGGTCGATGAAGGTCAGCACCCGCTCTCGCTGATAGTCGTGCAGCTTCTCCCAGGCATGGGGCAGCGCCACCACAACGCCGACGATGACCGCGCCGAAATAGAACCAGCTGACGCCGGCCAGAAACAGCAGCCCGCCGCCAATGATGGCGAACAGGGCCGCGGTGCCCAGGTCGGGCTGCGCGAGTGCGAGCAAGATCGGGAGAGCGATCATCAGGACCGGCGGCAGAAGCGCGTCGGGGCGCCAGATCTTCTCGGGCGGCAGCCACTGATAGTATCGGGCGAGCGCCAGGACCAGCGTGATCTTCATCATCTCCGAGGGTTGGAAGCTGAGCTCGCCATAGCCAAGCCAGCGCCGGGCGCCCCCGCTCTCGACGCCGATGAACGGCACCAAGATCATCAGGAGCAGCGCCGCCAGGTAGAGCGGATACGCGCCGCGTAGCCACAAGCGGATGTCGGAGAACGCCACGGCGAAGAGCAGCGCCAAGCCGAAACAGAACCGAACCACGTGGCGGCTGGCCCAAGGATCGAGTGAACCGCCCGCCACCGAGTAGAGCGATGCCGCCCCCACCAAAACGATGCCCGTAATCAGCAAAATGAATGGCCAGTTGAGCAGGAGGAGTTTCTTGCTCAGATTGAGTTTTGGCGCCGGGGCCTCGGCGAAGAGCAGCTTCATCGCACAGGCTCCACCGCCGCGACGGCCGCAGGCGGCGCATCGCTGTTCGCGACGAAGGTGGGACGTCCGGCCGGATCGCGCAGTAAGGCCTCGGTGACGACATCGCGCACCACGGGCGCGGCCGCAGCCGAGCCGCCACCGCCATGCTCGACCACACAGGCCGCGGCGTAGCGCGGCGCGTCCGCCGGGGCATAGGCGATGAACAGCGCATGCGTCTCGCGCTCGTAGGCGGAGAGCTTGTGCTCGTTTTGGAAGCTGACCACCTGTGATGTGCCGGTCTTGCCGGCCATCAGCATGTTCGGAATCTGCAAGGCCGAACGGCGCGCCGTGCCTCCCGGCTCGTTCACCACGCCGATCATGCCGCTTCGGACCATATCGAGATGCGCCGGGTCGAGGCTCAGCAAGGGCCAGGGCTCGGTCTCTCCTGGCGATAGGATCAGCTTGGGCAGCACGGCGCGGCCCGTGGCCACGCGCGCGACATGACGGCGAGCTGCAGCGGCGTGGTCGAGACGAAGCCCTGGCCGATGCCGGCGATCACCGTCTCGCCGGTGTACCAAGCCTCCATGAGATTGGCGCGCTTCCACGCCTGATCGGGAATGATGCCCGCACTCTGCCCCGGGAGACCGCAATCATAGATCCGGCCGAGACCGAGATGGCGCGCGACCATGGCGAGATGGTCGATGCCCATGCGTTTCGCCGTCTCGTAGAAATAGGTGTCGCAGGACTGCTTGATGGCCTCGTGCACGTTGATGCCGCCGCCATGAGCCTTCCAGCAGCGGAAACGCTTGCGGCCGACCGAATAGCCACCGGGACAGCTCATGGTCTCATGCCCGTCGATCACCCCGGCGTGCAAGCCCGCAAGCGCCGTTACCACCTTGAAGGTCGAGCCAGGCGGGTATTGCCCGCGGATGGCGCGATTGTTCAGAGGGTGATCGGGATTCCGGCTGAGCTCCCGCCAACGTTCCAGGTTCACATCGAACGCGACATCGTTGGGATCGAAGGTCGGGGTCGACGCCATGGCGAGGATGCCGCCGGTCACGACGTCGAGCACCACCACCGAAGCCACCCGGTGCTCCTTGATGCGGTCCAGCGCCACGGTCTGCAGATGATGATCGATGCTCAGGACCAGGTCCCGGCCGCGGCTGCTCGGCTTCGATCCCAATTCGCGAACCACGCGGCCGCGGGAATCGACTTCGTATTTGACGCTGCCCGGGCTGCCACGGAGTTCCCGGTCGAAAGTCTTTTCGACGCCGGTGCGCCCGGTGCGGAAGCCCGGCAGCCGCATGACCGGATCGAGATCGACCTCTTCCTTGCCGGCCATGCCCACATAGCCCACGAGATGGGCCATGGGCCGGGAGTGGTAGTATTTGCGATAGGCGGAGCGGTCGGCGCGCATGCCGGGAAGCTGCGGAGCGAGCACGTTGAGGAGCGCAAATTGGCGCCAGGTCAGTCCTTCCGCGATGAGGATGGGATAATAGCCGCTCTGGCGGCGCGCCGCGCGCATGACGCGGTCGCGCGTGGCGCCCGAAACCGGAACGATCTTGGAGAGCGCATCCAGCGTGCCGGGCAGGCTCTTGCAGAAGGCGGGCAGCACCAGAAGGCGCAGATTCTCTTTGTCCTCGGCGATGAGCGCGCCGAAACGATCGTAGATGGAGCCGCGTGCAGGCGCCACCAGCTGCATCATCATCCGGTTTCGTCGGACAAGAGGCGATAATCGGACGAGCCAGGATCTGGAGCTGGTGCAGACGCCAGCCGAGAAG
>NZ_LPWD01000302.1 GCF_001723295.1 Methyloceanibacter marginalis | reverse complement strand
GAGTCGCGGCGGCCGACGCGCGCGCGAAAGCCCGACCGCCGTCAATCGCTTCGCCGTGACCAAGCCCCTGAGCTGGTTTCGCCGCAACGTCATCACCCAAGTGCCGTGGCCCTATCCCGGCATGATGCGTCTCGTCTATCCGGGCTTCCTTCAGCTCTCGGGCTTCATGGGCATGAATATAGACCGGCACCTGCATGCCCACCGCGATCTGTTCCACAATCTGATTCGCGGCGATGGCGACTCCGCCGACAAGCACCGGGAATTCTACGATGAGTTCCTGGCGGTGATGGATCTCACGGGCGAGTACTATCTCCAGACCATCGAGACCGTGTTCCTGGAGCACAGGCTCCCCAAGGGCGAAATGCACCACCGGGGCACGCCTGTGGACCCCTCCAAGGTCCATCGGGTGGCGCTGATGACGGTCGAGGGCGAGAAGGACGATATCTCCGGGATCGGCCAGACCAAGGCTGCCCAAACATTGTGCAAAAACCTCCCCGAAGGCATGCGCGAGCACCATTTGCAGCCTGACGTGGGCCACTACGGCGTTTTTAATGGTTCGCGCTTCCGGGGCGAAATTTTGCCGAAAATCCGGGGTTTTATCAGAGCCCACCAGCGCCCTAGAAGCGTGCTCAAGCGCGCTTTGGCCCGGGTTGCCTAAACCACAGGCGAGCGTTCCCGCAAACCCCTGTGCTACGTTGGGTTCCTCAGATTCGGTGGCCAACCAAGTGTAGCAGTAGGGAGCTTGGCATGCTGAAGCGGCTCAACCTCGGGCGGGGCGAGACCATAGAAGTCAAAATCAGGGGCTTGGACATCCCCATGCTGCTCCGGCGGAGCGTCCGTGCGCGCCGCTTCAGTCTTCAGGTCAGCGAAGCCCGCCGGGGCGCCGTTCTGACCATGCCGGCCTATTCGAGCTTCGCCGAGGCGGACGAGTTTCTCTCGCGACATTTGGACTGGCTGAAGGAGCGCGTCGCGGGCCTGCCTGAGCCTGTTCCCTTCACCGAAGGCGCGATCATTCCCTTGCGCGGCCTGGCTCATGTCCTGCGCTTCGAAGGCTCCGTGCGCCGCCGTGGCGTGGTGTGGGTCGAGGAGCCCGAAGACGCGAAGATCGCTCCGGCCTGGCCGGCCGGCGCACGCGTGGCCAAGAGGCGCCTGCCGCGTCTCCATGTTTCCGGCGAGGAGGAGCACGCACCGCGCCGCCTGCTCGATTGGCTGAAACGCCAAGCCCATTTCGACCTCAAGCTGCGGGTGGACCTGCATGCGAAGCGCCTGAACCTGAAGCCGAAGCGCATCTTCGTCCGCGATCAGACCACGCGCTGGGGCTCATGTTCCACGTCCGGCGCCCTCTCCTTCTCCTGGCGGCTGGTGCTGGCGCCGCCCTTCGTGCTCGACTATCTGGCGGCGCATGAGGTGGCTCACCTCGGCCATATGAACCACGGCCCGCGCTTCTGGGCCCTGGTGGCGCGCACCATGCCGCGGCACGAGGAGGCGCGAAACTGGCTGCACAAGCACGGCTCCAGCCTGCATGCCTATGGGGCCGAAGGCCTGTCCCAGCCCTCGCAAGGCGTGTCGCCCACCGCCAGCATCGAATAGGTCAGAGAAACTAGCCGCCGCCGAAAAAGCCGAAGACGCGCTGATAGAACGGCCGGTCTTGGCTGGTGCTCTTGATGGTGTCGGCTTGGGCGCCGAAGGGCAGCCGGGCGGCGATGGCGTCTTGGCTGGATCTCGGCCCACGCGTGCCAGGCAGCGGCAACGGCGCCTTGTCCTGATGCGCATAGAGCATGATGTCGTGCCAGAGCGATGCCGGCAGCGTGCCGCCCGTGACTTTTTTCATGCGCGTGTTGTCGTCATTGCCGATCCACACGCCGGCCACGTAATGGGCCGTGTAGCCCACGAACCAGGCATCGCGCGAGTTCTGGGTCGTGCCGGTCTTGCCGCCGGCCACGTGGCCGGGAATCGCCGCGCGCTTGCCGGTGCCGCGCACCATCGCCGAATTCAGCATGTCGTTCATGGCGCCCACGTTGTGGAGCGCCACCACCTGGCCGGTGGCCGATTTGCGCCGCTGATACAGCACCTTGCCGTCACCGTTGCGGATGCGGGTAATCACATGGGGCAAGACGCGCATGCCCCCATTGGCAAATGGAGCATAGGCGCCCGCGAGTTCCAGCAGCGTCACTTCGCCGGTGCCGAGCGCGATCGAGGGCTGGGCATGCAACTCGGAACCGATGCCGAGGCGCTGCGCCGTCTGCATCACGCGCTGAGGCCCCACCTGCGACGTCAGCTTGACGGCCACGGTGTTGAGCGAATGGGCCATGGCGTAGCGGAGCGAGACGTTGCCCTTGTAGTCGTTCGTGTAGTTCTTGGGCTGCCAGCCGCCGATATTGACCGGCCCGTCATAGGCGATCGAATCCGGCGAGTAGCCCGCTTCCAGCGCCGTCAGATAGACGAACGGCTTGAAGGCCGAACCCGGCTGGCGGCGGGCCTTCAGCGCCCGGTCGTAAGGGCTGGCTTTGTAGGAGCGGCCGCCGACCAAGGCCTTCACCGCGCCGGTCGCGGGGTCGAGCACCACCACGGCGCCTTCGCCCGCGTGCAGCGCGCGGCCTTCGCCGTCGAGCAGCTTGCGGAGCTGCTCTTGGCTGGCGCGCTGGAGCCGCGCATCGATCGTCGTGTCGACGATCAGCGCGCCGTCATGCTCGCCCACATATTCCGGCAGGAGCTCCGCCACCCAGTCGACCGCGTAAGGATAGCCGGTATCGTCGCCCTTGGCGCGGAGCTCCAAGGGCTCGTGTCCCGCGGCGCTTGCTTGCTTCTCGGTGAGGAAACCCGCATCCACCATGTTGTCGAGCACGACCTCGGCCCGGGCGCTGGCCGCCTTGACGCTGCGTGTCGGCGCGTAGCGCGACGGCGCCTTCAGAAGACCTGCGAGCATCGCCGACTGGGGCAGGGAGACGTCGCGCGCCGACCTGCCGAAATAATGCCTGGCCGCCGCCTCCACGCCGTACGTGCCGCCGCCGAAATAGACCCGGTTGAGATAGAGCTCGAGGATCTCGTCCTTGGTGAAGCGCTGCTCCAGCCACACCGAGTAGATCAGCTCTTCGAGCTTGCGGACCATCGTGCGCTCAGGTCTGAGGAAGAGGTTCTTGGCGAGCTGCTGGGTGATGGTCGAGCCCCCCTCGACCACGGTGCCGGCGGTGAGATTGCGGTAGCTGGCGCGCGCAAGGCCCAAAGGATCGATGCCGAAATGCGAATAGAACCGCCGGTCCTCCGTCGCCATCACCGCCTTGATGAGATGGTCGGGCAGCACGTCGACGCGAATATGGCCCCGGCGCAAGCCCCGCTCGGCGAGCACCGCGCCATCGGCGGCGACAATGGTGACATTGGGCGGCCGGTTGTCGAGCGTGGCGAGCAGCGGGTCCGGCACCCGCGAGATGAAATAAACGACCGCGCCGCCGAGCACGATCGTGCCCCAGATCGCGGCCAGCATGCCGAAGCGCAAGGCCTTGAAGACGTAAGGATGGCGCCGGGCGGCGCGCTTGAGGCGCATCCAGGCGCTCGCGCGCTTTCGTTGCGGGCGGCGCTTTGACGGCGGCCTGCGCCGCGAAAGCGTCTTTGGCGCCACGCGCCGGCGGCCTGCGCCTTGAGGTTTGGGCCTGCGCTTGGCGCCGCTCATGTCAACTCACGCTTAGAAAACATACGGAAAACGACACTCGCCGCCGAAAGGAGAGAATCGCAAGGCTCTCAGCGTGGAAACCTTAAGGGCCGCGCCTTGCCATGGCGTTAAGGATGTGGCGCCCGACGGCTAAACGTCCAGATTGGCGACCTGTAGCGCGTTGTCCTGGATGAACTCGCGCCGGGGCTCGACCACGTCGCCCATCAGCCGCGAGAAGATGTCGTCGGCGTCCTCGCCTTCCTTGATCTTCACTTGCAAGATGGTGCGGCTCTCCACATCGAGCGTGGTCGCCCACAGCTGGTCGGGGTTCATCTCTCCGAGGCCCTTGTAGCGCTGGAGCGATAGCCCTTCTGGCCGGTCTCCATCACCGCGCTCAACAGGTCGGACGGGCCGTAGACGAACAGGCGCGTCTCCTTGCGCTTCAAGGTGGCCGGCTTGGCATAGACCTCTTGCAGATGCCCCGCATACTGGTCGAGCTTGAGCGCGTCGGCGGAGGCGATGAACGGCCCGTCGATCAGATGGGATTCCATCACGCCGCGCAGCTCCCGCCAGAAGCGAAGCCCGCCCTCGGGCAACGCCTCGCCGTGCCAGCCCTGCTCGGTCTCCTCCGACAGCACGTCGAGCCGCCGCGCGATATAGGCGGCCGCCTCTTGCGCTTCCTCGGCGTCTTTGAGGAATTTCGGGGCAAGCGCCCCGGCGATGGCCGCTTGCTCGATGATGAAGCGCGGGTAGCGGTTGTGCAGACCACTCAGGATGCTCGTGATCTTGCGCGCCTGATTGACGATGTCGCGCAAATCCCCGCCGGCCCGCGCGGCGTTGTCGCCTGTCAGGAGCACGGCGTCTTCGAGCCCCTCGCCGATCAGATAGTCCTGGAGGCTTGTCTCGTCCTTGAGATAGCGCTCCTGGTTGCCGCGCTTCACCTTGTAGAGCGGAGGCTGGGCGATGAAGAGATGACCCGCCTCGATGATCGGCAGCATCTGCCGGTAGAAGAAGGTGAGCAGCAGCGTGCGGATATGCGAGCCGTCCACGTCCGCGTCCGTCATGATGATGATCTTGTGGTAGCGGAGCTTCCCCACGTCGAACTCATCGCCGATGCCCGTGCCGAGCGCGGTGATGAGCGTCCCGATTTCCTGGCTCGACAGCATCTTGTCGATGCGCGCGCGCTCCACGTTGAGGATCTTGCCGCGCAGAGGCAGCACGGCCTGCGTCGCGCGGTCGCGCGCCTGCTTGGCGGAGCTCCGGCGGAATCGCCCTCGACAATGAAGATTTCGGTGCCTTCGGCGCCGGTCGAGGCACAATCGGCGAGCTTGCCGGGCAGGCGCAAGCGCCGTGTCGCCGTCTGCCGCCCGACTTCTTTCTCTTTGCGCCGCCTCAGGCGCTCCTCGGAACGATCCACCACCCAGTCGAGCAGGCGGCTCGCCTGATTGGGATGGCCGGTCAGCCAATGATCGAAGGAATCGCGCACGGTGTTCTCGACGATGCGCGCCGCTTCCTGCGTTGCCAGCCGGTCTTTGGTCTGGCCCTGAAATTCAGGTTCGCGGATGAACACCGACAGCATGGCGGCGGCCGTGCCGAGCACGTCATCGGCGGTGATCTGTGACACGCGTTTGACCCCGGCGAGTTCGCCATAGGCGCGCAAGCCCTTGGTCAGCGCCGCGCGCAAGCCCGCCTCGTGCGTGCCGCCGTCCGGTGTCGGCACGGTGTTGCAGTAGGAGTTCAAGAATCCGTCGGCATTGACCCAGGCAATCGCCCACTCGACCGAACCATGCCCTTCTGATTTCTCGACACGTCCGGCAAACATGTCGTTGGTGACGGTGGTCAGACCTTCGATGCGGTCGGCGAGGAAGTCTTTCAGACC
>NZ_LPWD01000301.1 GCF_001723295.1 Methyloceanibacter marginalis | reverse complement strand
AAGAAAGCCTCGCCGAAGAAAGCCTCGCCGAAGAAGAGATCGGACAGTTGAGAGACCAGGATCAGAAAGACACCGGCGGACCCGTGCCGCCCAAAAAGCCTGCTCTTCCGAAGCGGTTCTACAAGGACGTTTCGGTCGCGGATGAGGGCGGCCGTTTCGGACTGCTGCTCGACGGCAAGCCCGTGCGCACGCCGGGCAGGGCGCCGTTGACCGTGCCGGGCAAAGCTTTGGCGCAAGCGATCGCGGACGAATGGCGGGCGCAAGGCGCCCATATCGACCCCAGGACCATGCCGCTCACCAAGCTCGCCAACACCGCGATCGACGGGGTGGCGGGCCAGAGGGACGGGGTGATCGACGACATTCTCGCCCATGCCCGCGCGGATCTCTTGTGCTACCGCGCCGATGGCCCGGAAGGGCTCGTGGCGCGGCAGGTCAAGCTGTGGGACCCGGTGCTCGCCTGGGCCAAGGAGTCCCTCCACGCACCGCTCAGCCTCTCTCAAGGCATCGTGCATGTGGCGCAGCCGGAGGCCTCCATCGCGGCGCTGCGCCAAGAGATCGCCAAGCTCGACGATTTCGGCCTGGCGGCGCTCCACGTCATGACATCGCTCACCGGCTCGGCGCTGCTCGCGCTCGCCGTGGCGCTGAAGCGGCTCACACAGGACGAAGCGTGGGACGCGGCCCATGTGGACGAGGACTTCCAGGTCGACCGCTGGGGCGAGGACGCAGAAGCACGCGCGCGCCGCATCGCCCGCAAGACCGACTTCGACGCCGCCGCCCGCGCCCTCGACCTTTCCGAGCTTCGGCCAAATCCCTCCCCCTAGAAGGGGGAGGGAGAGTGAGCACCCGCGCTTTGGGCATTGGCCGCTTACGGCGATCCCTTGCGAAGCTGGTCGAGGCCCGAGGCCCTGTCGGCGATGCGCTCGCAATGGGCCCAAAGCCCGCGGATCTCGTCGCCGCGCAGGCGCCGGGCAATGGGGTTGGCGCGGAGGTCGTAGACGCGCTCGCAGAGGGCCGGCGCCGCCTCGATGCCGCGCCTGGTCTCGGGCGCGTCCGGGGCCTCGAGCTCCTTAGGTGTCACCAGCTCTGCCCGGATCTCGTCCAGCGCCTCGCCCACGCGCCAATAATAGAGGCCGAGGCCGGCCGCGGTGGCCACGGCAACCAGCAGGATGGCGGCGATCAGCACCCGCATGAGCTCCTCCCCAGGAGCCTCAGCATGCCCCGTTTGGCAGGCCTCGGCAAACGTCTCCACGCCTCATGCCCGGACTGATCCGGGCATCCATTCCGTTCCCCATCCAGGATGCCCAAACGCCAATGGAATGGATTGCCGGGTCAAGCCCGGCAATGACGGGCGAAGGAGGACCATTTGGTTCAGGCCACTTGCCTCTTTTCCGCCCCATGCTATTCACCTTGGCAACACCGCCATCCGAGGGAGCCCTCATGAAAGAAGTCGTTGAAGAGCTTGAAATGCGCCGCGCCAAGGCCCGCATGGGCGGGGGCGAGAAGCGCATCGAGGCCCAGCACAAGCGCGGCAAGCTCACCGCAAGAGAGCGGCTTCAGCTCCTCCTGGACGACGGCTCCTTCGAGGAGTTCGACATGTATGTCGAGCACCGCTGCATCGATTTCGGCATGGAGAAGACGAAAGTGCCCGGCGACGGCGTGGTGACCGGCTGGGGCACCATCAACGGCCGGGTGGTCTATGTCTTCGCCAAGGACTTCACCGTGTTCGGCGGCTCCCTGTCGGAAGCCCACGCCAACAAGATGCTGAAAGTCCAGGACATGGCCATCCGGGCGCGGGCGCCCGTGATTGGCCTGTTCGACGCGGGCGGCGCGCGCATCCAGGAAGGCGTGGCGGCGCTCGGCGGCTATGGCGAGGTGTTCACCCGCAACGTGCTCGCCTCGGGTGTGATCCCGCAGATCAGCGTGATCATGGGCCCGTGCGCCGGCGGCGACGTCTATTCGCCGGCCATGACCGACTTCATCTTCATGGTCAAAGACACCTCCTACATGTTCGTCACCGGCCCCGACGTGGTGAAGACCGTGACCAAGGAAGAGGTGACCGCCGAGCAGCTCGGCGGCGCCGTCGTCCACACCACCAAATCCTCCATCGCCGACGGCGCCTATGAGAACGACGTGGAGGCGCTGCTCCAGATGCGCCGGCTGATGGACTATCTGCCTTCCAGCAATCTCTCCGGCGTGCCGGAGCTGCCGACGCGCGATCCGTGGGACCGGCTCGAGCCGTCGCTCGACACGCTGATCCCCGACAATCCGAACAAGCCCTACGACATCAAGGAGCTGATCCATAAGGTCGTGGACGAGGGCGACTTCTTCGAGATCCAGGAGACCTTCGCCCGCAACATCGTCACCGGCTTCGCCCGCATGGAAGGGCGCACGGTCGGCATCGTCGCCAATCAGCCCATGGTGCTCGCCGGCGTGCTCGACAGCGACGCCTCGCGCAAGGCCGCGCGCTTCGTGCGCTTTTGCGATTGCTTCTCGATCCCGATCATCACCTTCGTGGACGTGCCGGGCTTCCTGCCGGGCACCGATCAGGAATATGGCGGGCTCATCAAGCACGGCGCCAAGCTGCTCTTCGCCTTCACCGAGGCCACCGTGCCGAAAGTCACGGTCATTACGCGCAAGGCCTATGGCGGCGCCTACGACGTCATGTCGTCAAAGCATATCCGCGGCGACATCAATTATGCCTGGCCGACGGCGGAGATCGCGGTGATGGGCGCCAAGGGCGCGGTGGAGATTCTCTATCGCGCCGACCTCGGCGATCCGGAGAAGGTCAAGAAGCGCATCGACGATTATCAGGAGCGCTTCGCCAATCCGTTCGTCGCGGCGGAGCGGGGCTATATCGACGAGGTCATCGCGCCGCGCGGCACGCGCTTACGCATCTGCCGCGCGCTCCAGATGCTGCGCAACAAGCATGTCGAGAACCCCTGGAAGAAGCACGACAACATTCCGTTGTAGGCTAGGGACGCGCCGGCTCCCGTCTATCCTTTCACCTCGTCATGGCCGGGCTTGTCTAAGTGGGCCACCATGTCACGCGCGCGAACCGGCTGCGGAAACTAAAGTTCATGACATCATTTCGATAACAGCGGTCGGTAGTAGCCATGCGTAGACTTATTACCCTTCTCGGTCTCTTCAGTGTTCTCGCGTTCACGGGGCTTTCCGCGCGCGCGGCGCCCCTTCCTGACGGCGCCGAGAGCAAATTCGCGCAAGTGAACGGCATCCGCATGCACTACGTGCAGATGGGCGAGGGGCCGTTGCTCGTGCTCCTGCATGGCTGGCCGCAGACCTGGTACGAGTGGGCGGACGTGATGCCGTCCTTGGCAGAGCATTTCACCGTGGTGGCGCCCGACCTTCGCGGCGTCGGCAAGACCGAACGGACAGAAAAGGGCTACGACAAACAGACCCTGTCGCAGGACGTTGCCGCTCTCATCGAGCATCTGAATGGTGACGAGCCGGCCGTCGTGGTCGGGCACGACATGGGCGGGAAGGCCGCCTTCGTGCTCGGTCTCACGCAGCCCGAACGGGTGAAGAAGCTGGTGCTGATCGACTGTATGCCGCCGGGCACGGAGAACATGGACGTGGCGCGAGGCGGTCTATGGCATTACGGCTTCCACATCGCCCCGGATTTTCCGGAAATGCTGACGGAGGGCCGCGAGCGCGAATATCTCACCGCCATGATGAAATTGCTCTCCGGCGGCAAGGAGGTCATGACGGATGAGGCGATCGACGAATATGTCGAGGCCTATGCCTCACCCGGCGGCATGACCGCCGGCTTCAATTACTATCGCGCGCTCCTTGAGGACGCCGATTTCGTCACCAGCTTGTCCGGCAAGCGGCTCACCATGCCGGTCCTCACCATAGGCGGCGAGCACGCGGTGGCCGGCCATCTCTACAAGGCGCTCGAAGGCCGGAGCGACGACATCACGAACAAGATTGCACAGGGCTCCGGGCATTACGTTCCCGAAGAGATGCCGGAGTTCACCGTCGAGCAGATCGTGGACTTCGCGGCTGCGCCGTGACCATTAAAGAAGCACGACACCATTCCGTTGTAGGAAGTTCTGTTCTGCCTTCGTCATGGCCGGGCTTGTCCCGGCCATCCACGCCTTTACTGATTCAGCGTCTCGTAAAGATCGTCCCATTCAGGGTTCATGGCGAGGATCAGCCGCACCTTCCATGCCCGCGGCCAGTGCTTCATGTTCCTCTCGCGCTGAATCGCGCCTGCAATCGTCTCGTGGCGCTCACACCACACGAGCCGTTTCACGCCATAGCGGCGTGTGAAGCTTGGCACCATGCCTTCACGATGCTCCCAAGCGCGCCGCGCGATATCCCGCGTGACGCCGGTATAGAGAATGCCGTTGGGCTTGTTTGTGAGGATATAGACCCAACCTCCGCGCATGGAGGCGAGTCTGCAAGACGTGGATGGCCGGGACAAGCCCGGCCATGACAGGCGTTGGGGGTGGGAGCCTTTCCCGACCTTAGACCCGCCCCGAAAACTGACGTACACTGCATCCATCCCTCGTCGATGAGGCCCGGCGCTGCAGATGCTGCGCGACAAGCACGTCGAGAACCTCTGGAAGAAGCACGACACCATCCCGTTGTGACTTGGAGGCATTCATGCGGCTGACACCCCCGACCCAATACGTCTTCTACGCGTCGGTCGTCCTCGGCGTGGCGGCGCTCGTGCTCTACGGGCTCGGCGTGCTCGGCCTCATGGACGCCGCCCACCACTTCGCCTTCTGGACGGCGATCGTGGCTTGGCTCGGGTTGATCGTGGGCGTTGCGGCCAGAGGGATTTAGACCCGTAGCCGCGCCGAGTGGCTCACTGCCAAAAATCTGCTTCGCGCTCCCCTTCCTCGAGGGACGGCTGTTTCATCCGGCCCATGACGCCGCCGATTTGCGCCTCGACCCATGAGCCGAAAATGGCTTGCTGCGACATGCCGCGGAGCTGCCCCGCCACCTCGGTGTTCAGATACGACACGAGCGCGGGCGAGATTTCGAGCCGCTCCACGGCGCACAACATGGACCTGAGGCCCTTGTAGGTCGGGTTGCTGGCATCGTTCCGCAGGAACGCCCGGGCGAGGTTCTGGCGCTCCCGTGCGCTCAAGGGGCCGATGAGCTTCCGGATCAGCAGGACCGCCATCTGGACCGCGCAAATGCGTGGGTCGGTGCCTTCGGCCTCTCCCCGCCGCACGAGGCTCCCAGTGCCGGCCCGCTGTCTTAGCGTGGGCAGTACGCCGTCAGGAAAGCCGCGGAACAAGCCCGCGAGGCAGTCGTCGACCGCCTTTTGGTAGGCGTGGTGAGTGGCGCGATGATGCGCGTGCTTCTCGAGCAAGGCTTGAAACATGGCCCCATCCCCCTGCAGGACGCATGCAACGTTTCCAATGGCCGTTTACTGCCAACCTCTCGAAACGCCGCGCCGGGCCGAAAGGTTCCGGACGCCGAAGTGAAAATACCGGCGAAGCCGGTATCCAGCGCGTCCCTCCCCCTGAAAAGGGGAGGTCGGAGGGACGCGCGTAGCGCGACGCGCCGGGTGGGGGTCCAACCGCAACGTTGCAACGACCCCCACCCCGACACTCCCCCTTCCAGGGGAGGGAGTTATCCCCGCGTTAATCCCGCCCTCCAAAGCCCATGTAAAATGCATGCATCCCTCGTCCATGAGGACGCGAGCTGCAGACCGTCTGCTTCTCGGGAAGGGGGACGCGGCGCCCGAGGTGGCGCGGTACGGCTGGGATGTC
>NZ_LPWD01000300.1 GCF_001723295.1 Methyloceanibacter marginalis | reverse complement strand
CGCGCCTTCGTGGCGAGCCTCGGCAACGACGCGCTGTGGCTGCGCTACGCGTGAGCTTTAGTTGGGCTGGGCTGGGCTGCCCTTAGCCTCTTGGGCCATATTCTGGGCGTAGAGCCTGCCGAAATCGATCGGGTCCAGCATCAGCGGCGGGAAGCCACCGTCGCGCACCACGTCCGAGATGACGCGCCGCACGAAGGGAAAAAGCAGCGTCGGGCAGTCCACGAACATCACCGGCTGCAGGAGCTGCTCGGGTACGTTCTTGATGCGGAACAGGCCGGCATAGTCGAGCTCCACATTGTAGATCACGCCGGCGTCGCTCTTGGCGTGGGCCTCGATGTGAACGGCGACCTCGTAGACATCCTCGCCGCGCGGGCCGGCATTGACGTTGACGCCGATCTTGAGCTGCGGGTTCTCGCCCGGGCCTTGCAGGGTTTGCGGCGCGCCGGGGCTCTCGAAGGACAGATCCTTCACGTATTGGGCGAGGATATTGAGTTGTGCCTGCGTCCCGGCGCGGGCGCCGGCCGTCGATTGGCCCGCCGCACCGGCCGCCGCGGGCTCCGGTTTCGGTCCGTCGCCATTCGGCTTGCTGGCGCCGCCGTCGTCTTTCTTCTTCGCCATGGAACTCCCTCCGCGCTTCCCGGTTGCTGGCTAGCATGGGACGGGAGACCCCGCAATTCGGCTGCGGCGATCTGCTTTGAGCCTAAATTAAGTGCAAGCGGCTTTAGGGTTGGCGTCAAATCGGGGAATGCCTTAAGTTAAGCCCGAAATGCTGCGGTGCGGGCGTGAAATTCCGGCCGCGGCTTGAGGCTCCCGCTAGAAAATCTCTAGGTGCGCAACGATATAACCCCTAGAGCATTCCGCAGCGATTGCGGGTTTGGTCCAAGCGCGGGTGGCGGCAAGGCATGAGTGAAGCTTTCGATATCTACACATTGTTGTTCCTAGTGCTCGCGGTCGTGATCTTTATCCGGCTGCGCAGCGTGCTGGGCCGCCGCACGGGCAGCGAGCGCCCGCCTTACGATCCCTATACGCGCGCCGACGCCAAGCAGGGCACGCCGGAGGGGACCGTGGTGGCGTTGCCGCGCGGCCGCACGGGCCAGCCCGCGAACGAGCCTGCGGGGCCCTCGGCGGAGGATATCGAGGAACGGCTCGAACGCTACGCCAAGAAGGACAGCCCGCTCAGCAAGGCGCTGACCGCACTGATCAAGGCCGATCCCAGTTTCGATCCGGCCCAGTTCCTCGACGGCGCCAAGGCCGCCTACGAGATGGTCGTGGGCGCGTTTGCCGAAGGCGACGTAAAGACGCTGGAGCTGCTTCTGGGCGAGGACGTGCTCGAGGGCTTCACCCGCGCCATCTCCGAGCGCGAGCAACGCGGCGAGACGCTGACCTCCACGCTGGTCGGTATCGACAAGGCCGACATCATCGAGGCCGAGATCAAGGACCGCCAAGCTTTCGTCACGGTCAAGTTCGTGAGCGAGCTGATCTCGGTGACGCGCGATGCGGACGGCGAGGTGGTCGAAGGCGATCCCAAGAAAGTCCGCGAGGTCACCGACATCTGGACCTTCGCCCGCGAGGTCGCCTCGCGCAATCCGAACTGGAAGCTCGTCGCGACCGAAGCGGCGAACTAGCTTTTTCCCGCATTTTCGAGTGTCATCATCCGCGACAGCGGGGTGATCCCGTAACCACCGCACGGGTTTGGCTCGCACGGCAAGGTTACTGGATTGCCCGAGCCGGGCAATGACGGGTCGAGCTTGGGGGAATACCAAACAATGCGCTGGCATGCATTGTGGATCCTGGGCATAGCTGCCACCACGATTGCCCTCCTCCTTTGGTGGTACACGGTGGACGATCAAGCCGCCATCACGCTCACGCCCGTCAGCTTCGGCGAGATCGAAGGCTGGGCCCGGGACGATCACGCAGCGGCTTTTGACGCCTTGCGCAAATCATGCCGCAAGCGGCCGAAGAGCAATAACGCTTGTGGAGAGCTTCTGGCGCTTGGGGAGAGGGTCGATCGTGAGACCGCGCCGGGCGCTTTTTCGAGACGCATTTCGTCCCGCACCGCGTCGAGGCGGACGAGCCGGGCCTGGTCACCGGCTACTACGAGCCCGAAGTGCGCGGTTCGCGCGAGCGAACGAGCGCGTTTCAGTTCCGGTCTACAGGCTTCCCGACGATCTCGTCCAGGTG
>NZ_LPWD01000299.1 GCF_001723295.1 Methyloceanibacter marginalis | reverse complement strand
AGCGCGCAGCGCGGCTGGGCAGGCCAGGGCCTGGACGCGGACACAAGCCGGGCGCGTGGGCGCTTGGGCCGGGGCCCAGCCTTGGGCTAAGACGGAAAGCTGGGCACGGGCGAAGGCAAGGGCTGAAGCATGGACACGAACGAGGGATATCGATCTTAGTCAGATGATGATTATCGCGGGGGCTGTGTTGCTGGTGTGTGGCGGGCTGCTGGTTGGCGGCGGCCTTCTCATGCGCGCGGGCGCCCGCACCACGACGGTTGCGGATCTCGCGCCCGAGGAGACGTTCTCCGGCATTACCTGGACCTTCAACGAGCCCGAACTTCCCTTGCCCGAGCGCGCCGTGTTCACCTTGTCGGGCACGCCGGAGTCGTTCCGCATCAACGGACTGTCCGTGAGCGGCGTGAACAATTCCGATCAGCCATTGACCGGTCTCCAAGGCGTGCTGAAGCCGGACGTGCAGCGGCCGGACCTCAAGCTCTCGCTCCAGGTGGACAAGAAGCAGACGCCCTCCGGTGAGGGTGCGGCCCCGCAGACAGCCGTCGTCGCGCCGGGCACGGTGCCTGCCCACACCCCGTTCCGTCTCGTGTTTCCGTTCCCGGCGGAGGCCATGGGCGGGGAGGACGGCATCACGGTGGACGAGTTCTTCGATTCCTACGGCGGGCTGCTGCTCAAGCTGCGCTACGAAATCGAGGGCGTGGAGAAATCGGTCATCCAGTATCTCGGGCCTGACCTGCTCAAAGACCAGCTCGACGAAGTGTCGGCGCCGGTTGCTGGCGGCTAAAGCCCGTCTGGCGAGGAACGGCACGGGCTGCAAAGCGTTGAATCCCCTGAAAGGATTAGCGCCATGAGCAAGAAAACCCCGAAGCGCAGGAATGTCGCGGAAGCCAACGAGGCGGTCAGCCGGCCCGAGGCGCCCGAGACACAACGGGGAAACCGCGCCGCGCGTCTTCTCAGGGTGGATACCCTCCCGAAGGGTGGCGCCATGATCACCGAAAATACCGATCCGGCGGAAGGCTCCGAGACGGAAGTTGCGCTGAAGCGCGCCGCCCGGCGCAAATCGTAGCCGGCTCTCCTAATTGCAGTTGATGATGCGCGAGCCGCAGTTCCGCATCCGCAAGCACACATTGTACTGATAGCAGCAGGCGGTGGTGCAGCCGGCAATGTCGGCGTTCACGTCGAGCGCCCTGGCGGAG
>NZ_LPWD01000298.1 GCF_001723295.1 Methyloceanibacter marginalis | reverse complement strand
GGATGGTGCCTTCGCGCGTCGCTGACTCGTTTCGTCGGCGATTCTTCAGGCGCGGCGCCTTCTTGAGGAGCTTGCCGATCTCCTGAAGCACTTGGCGTGTCGCGGCCGGCATATCCTTCACGTTCTCGGCCGGCGGAGGTACCGGCAACTCGGCCGTGGAGCTTTGCGACATGATCGCGGCGATCCTTTGCTGCTCGGCGACCTGGCGCGGGTGGGGCTCGACACCTGGGATCACCGGGATGTTGTCTGTATCATGGGCCGCCTCCATGTAGGTCTTCCAGGCTTCCGCCGGGAAGCTACCGCCGGTCACTCGGGCCATGGGTGTGAAGTCGTCGTTACCCAGCCATACACCGGTCACGTATTGGCCGGTGTAGCCCATGAACCAAGCGTCACGATAGGCGGAACTCGTTCCCGTCTTACCCGCGTTGTTGGTGTAGTCGAGCTGCGATCGCCTTCCGGTTCCAGCCGTCACGACCGTACGCAACATGGAATTGAGCTGCTCGACGACCTTTTGCTCGAAGATTCGCTTGCGGGGCGGCTCGTCACGATCGTGATTGTAAAGGAGCTCGCCTGGAATGGTTCTGATCTCCTCGATAGCATAGGGCCGCACCTCTATGCCGCCGGATGCAAACACGGCATAGCCACCGACATGCTCGAGCGGGGTCATGCCATTGTCACCGAGCGCCAGCGAGCACGTCTTCTTCAGGTGCCTGATACCGATCTTCTCCAAATCGGCGAGTACATTCTCGCGGCCCGCTTGAAGCGAGAGCTTCACGGCAACGGTATTGATCGACTTCGCTAACGCCGTTCTGACGGTCATGCGTCCTCGAAATCCGCCAGAGTAGTTCTTCGGCGACCAGCGGCCGCAGCTGACATAGCCGTCACTGACGACCGTTTCGGGCGTGAAGCCGTGCTGAAGCGCGGTCAGATAGACGTAGGGTTTGAACGAAGAACCAGGCTGACGATAGGCGTGGGCCGCGCGATTGAACTGGCTTTGACCATAGTCCTTGCCGCCGACCATGGCGCGCACCGCGCCGTCGGTCTCCATCGAGACCAGGGCGCCGTTGTTGAAGTTGCGGGAGCGGCCGTACTTGTTGACCGTATCCTCAAGTGCATCGTCGGCAGACTTTTGTAGGCCGAGGTCCACCGTCGTCCGAGCTACGAGGATATGGTTGGGCTTGCCGGCCATGAGGCGTTGTACTTCCTCGAAGGCCCAATCGAGGAAATAGTCCGGCGTGTTGGAATCGCCGCGCTCGACGATCCGCGCCGGGTTCAGCCGGGCGCCGTAAACCTGGCCCTCGCTCAAATAGCCTGCCTCGACCATGTTGGTCAGCACTTCGTTGGCGCGGGCGCGGGAGGCAGCGAGGTTGACGTGGGGCGCATAGCGGGTCGGCGCCTTGAACATGCCGGCGAGCATGGCGGACTCGGCCAGGGTGACCTCGCGAATGGACTTACCGAAATAGTAATGTGCCGCGGCCTCGACTCCGTACGAGCCGCCGCCGAGATAGGCGCGGTCGAAATAGAGCTTGAGGATCTCGGGCTTGGTGTAGTGGTTCTCGAGATAGACGGCGATGAACGCCTCTTTGATCTTTCTCGACAGCGCTTTTTCCGGCGTCAGGAACATGTTCTTGGCGAGCTGCTGGGTGAGCGAGCTACCGCCTTGCACGACCTGATCGGCGCGGGCGTTCTCGGCAAGCGCACGGAACGTACCCATGACGTCGATGCCGAAATGGTCGAAGAAGCGCCGGTCTTCGGTGGCCAGCGTCGCCTTGATCATATGGTCCGGGATTTCCTCAAGCGGCACGGAGTCGTCGCGCAGGAGGCCGCGCTTGCCGATCTCGTTGCCGTAGCGGTCAAGGAAGGTGACGCTATATTCGTCGGAGAGGTTGATCTTGCCTTGGGCGACCTCGAAAGCGGGGAGGGCGAAGGCGAGGACGACCAGGAACCCGGCCACGCTCAAGGTCAGTCCCTCGCAGGCCAATTCATTGCAGGCGCGCCAGAAGCCCTTGATTTCAAAGCGGCCGAAGAAAGAAGAATAGGCGCTCCACCAATCGCGGAAGCCGATCCAGGCGCCATAGAGCCCGGAATCGATCCACGAATCGATCTTCAGCCAATCGATCAGCTTGCCGCGGCTATTGCCTTGTAGAAAGTCCCACAATTTACCCCGACCTCTTCACTGCGCGGCCGCCCGGCCACACGAAATCCGGCCGTCCAAAGGGGCGAACCTGAGGCGTACCGTATACCCCGATTACGGCCATTTATAGAGGTTCCACGCGGCCCCGCGAGCCCAAATTGCGCAAGCGGCGCGCCGCCCGAGCCAAGTTGCCGGAAAAGCCTCGCGCAACCGCCTTAAGGACCCGCTAACCGAGCCGGCCGGGCCTAGCCTTCGGCCTCGGCGAAGCCCTTCTTCTCCATGCACTCCACATAGTCGGACTCGGAGATCTTGCCCCGCAGCAGCAGAAGCCGCGTCACCGAGGAGATGCCCTTGCGGCGCGCCTCCTCCAGGCATTCCACCTTGGCGCCCTCGAAGGCGGCCTTGGTGTCGGCGGCCTCCACGGCGCGGGTGGGGATGAAGCCGACATCGGGCGCAGGGTTGCCGCGGCTGCAGGCGGCAAGGGGCATGGCCAAGAGGCCCGCCGCAAGCAGCGCCGTGTGCAGCCTCGTCACGATGATGATCCCCCCGACTTACGATCCGGCCCAAGCAACCTCAAAAGCGCTCCGCGCCCGCCGACGCTAGCCTCTTTCCCCCTGGTCTTGTACCGGCAGGCCGGTCGAAGGTTAAGGCCGAAAGCCGGTGCGACCCTTCGGGCCCGGGCTCTTTCCAAGAAAATGTCACCGGAAACAAAGGCGGCATCAAGGACACGCGCGGGGTGCGTCGTCCTGCCTCGATGCTCCGGCTCGCGGACACCGCATGCAAATCGCGCCAGCGCATATTCTGGCGGCGGCGCACTCTGTGCTAAGACTGTCGGCGAACGAGGGCCACATAACACGAAGCCCCCCGGGAGGAGGTTGCTGGAGATGCCGAAGCTCGTCTCGATCCGCCTGCTTGTTCTGACCGCCGCGTCGCTCGCGCTCACGTTCGCCGCGCCGCTGGCGCCCGCGTTCGCGGTCGACGAATTCGATCTGTCGGTGCCGCACGAAGGCGAGGAGGCCGCGCCGGCGCCCGATCTCGAATGCGCCGCGGAGTCTCTGTCGGGCAGCGGACCGGGCTTCGTGAGCTCGCGCGACGAGTCCGAGGAGGCCGCGCTCACCGCCTGG
>NZ_LPWD01000297.1 GCF_001723295.1 Methyloceanibacter marginalis | reverse complement strand
GACACGCCCATCAGCGAAATCGCCAAGTTGATGCGCGGGCATGACATCGGCTGCATCCCGGTCGGCGACGGCGACAAGCTCGTCGGAATGGTCACGGACCGCGACATCGTCTGCAACGGTCTGGCAAAGAACGGGCTCGATGCCGCCAGCATGACGGCCCGGGATGTCATGAGTTCCGGCATCCATTGTTGCCGGGAAGACGACGATCTGGACAAGGCGGTCCATCACATGGAGCAGCTCCAGATCCGCAGGCTGCCCGTGATCGACAAGGACAAGCGGATGGTCGGCATGCTCAGCCTGGGCGATGTCGGAGAGGCGGCACCGAACGCGCTGCTATCCGAATGCGTCAGGCACGTGTCGGCGCATCACTAGGCAAATGACGCGGCGATCCGAGGTGGCCGCTCGGCCCCTCGGAGCCGGCTATTTCGGGCCGAGATAGGGATCGTTGTAGCGGGCATCGACGCAGGCCACGCCATTCCAGTAGTGGTACTGGCCGCAGCTGCTCGGGCGTGCCGGGGCGATGATCACAACGTCGCCGTCGCCGCCTATTGGGGCAACGACCACATCGTCATCGATGGCGCGGCGCGGCCCGGACGGCCACACACCATTCCGCCGGTAGTAGCGCTCGCGCCAACCGACGGTTTGAACCGCGCTTTGATCGACGGAAAGAGCGGTCAAGGCCGGAAGCGGGCTTGCCGTTACGCTTTCCGGGCCAACGCCAAGAACAAGGCTTCCTGCAACGAGGGCCGCAGCAGACGTCAGAAGAATTCGCATGTCATGCTCCTTGGTTGGTCCTACCCGTCGTTTGCATAACGGTTGAGCGCTGCTTTCGGTTCAAACCAAGGGGCGCATGAACAATAATGGGTTTCCGACTGTCCCAGGGGCCAATCGACGGACGGGCTAAGGCCGGCTCTCGACGGCCCCGGCGAGCTTGGCGCCGACCGAAGCGAGCAGCATCTCGTAGGCCCGGTCGGCGATCTCCTCCATCGACTTGGTCTTGGCGAACATCGCTCTGGCCTTGGCCGTAAGCTCTTCGCGGCTCGGCATATGCGGCACATGCGGAAGATGCATCGTGGCCAGTACCTCGGCCGTGCGGTCATGGGCCCGGGCGAGCCTCTCCCGAAGGGCCGTCAGTTCCGACCCTTGCAGGGCTGCGGCGATGGAGTTCGCGATGCGCTCGGAATTGAAATGCGCCGCGAGCTGCTCGGCCGCGCGATTGATGACCGATGCGCCGAGACCGTGCT
>NZ_LPWD01000296.1 GCF_001723295.1 Methyloceanibacter marginalis | reverse complement strand
GAGGAGGCCATCGCCGACGTGGCCGAGGCCATGGGCGTGAGCCTCGCGCGGCTAAAGCGGCGCATCAGCGTGTTGAGCGAATTCAACCCCATGCTCGGCCAGCGCGGCGCGCGTCTTCTCGTCAGCTATCCGGAGATCGTCGAGATGCAGGCGCGCGCGATCTTCGAGGCGGCGATTGAGACCGGCAAGACCCTGCATGAAAGGGTGACGCCGGAGATCATGGTGCCGCTCGTGGCCGTCAAGGCCGAGCTCGATATCATCAAGGAGCGCATCACGGCCACCGCGCGCGCCGTCGAGAAGGAGCGCGAGACGAACCTCGCCTATCAGGTCGGCACCATGGTGGAGCTGCCGCGCGCCTGCCTCATGGCCGGCGAGATCGGACAGAGTGCGGAGTTTTTCTCCTTTGGCACCAATGACCTAACGCAGACCACGTTCGGCTTGAGTCGGGACGACGCCGGCCGATTCTTGAGTGAGTACGCCGAGAAAGGAATTATTCACCACGATCCCTTTGTAACCCTCGACGTTGCGGTGGGCGAGCTCATGAAAATCGGCACGGAGCGGGGCCGCGCCGTCCATCCGGACCTCAAGATCGGGTTGTGCGGCGAGCACGGCGGCGACCCGGAAACCATTGGGTTCTGTGAGAAAATCGGCCTCACCTACGTGTCCTGCTCACCCTACCGGGTGCCCGTCGCACGGCTTGCCGCCGCCCAGGCGACTCTGAAAAGCAAGCGCTAACGGATAATTAGCCCTTGGCGGTCGAAATAGGCGGTCGTTGCCGATCAACACAATTTGCCCTAAATTATCGGGCAGCGTTAACGGCAATAGACGGGATTCCGGGCTCGATCCGGTGGGGGACTACCAAGCTGACGTCGCTGATTTTCCCACCAATTTGCCTGGTTGTTTTGGGGACGCTCTAGACTCGCGGGCCTATGAGGACGCGCTGCTAGGGTAAATGCACAGGGGGACCTCCGGACAAGACCGGCCGTCTTCCTTTACGGGGACCTGGAGGGATAATGGGCCGGCGCTCGTCTCGTCGGATGTGGCACGCGATTACTGCGTTCGTGCCGCTTCCCTTCATCGGTATGGGCTACGTCCTTGCGACGAGCAACCAGCTCGCGACCGAGGTCGAGCTATACCTGACCCCGCCGGAAGCCATCTACACGGCCACACGCACCGCCGACGCCTCCGCCGCGCCGCGCGAGATTTCCGGCGAAGCGGCCAAGCTTTTCACCACCGGTGTCAAAGGCCCGCGCGCTGATCACTATGCGGCGGCACAGGCCGTGACCGACGCCGGCAAGCAGCTCATTACCGCCGAGCCTCACTGGCGGGCGCGGGTCTCGCCAAAGTGGTCGCCGGCGGCGTTAGCCGTGACGCCAAAGGCGATCGCCTGATGCCCACCACGACCGAGGTCGCCCTCAAGGTTCCGGAGAGGCGGCGTCCCGACAATTCGCTCTTCATGAACGCCAGCTACTCCTCGCCGTTCAACGCCGATTTCCAGGTTGATGCCTTCCGTCCGGACCCGCACGACATCGCCTATCAGCCGAACGAAGAGGCCCTCAACTTCCGCTATCAGGCGAGTCGCAAGCCGAGTTCGAGGACCGCGAGCGCCGGTGTCTCTCCACCGCAATCTATTTCGAGGCCCGCGGCGAGCCGGAGCGCGGTCAGGTCGCCGTGGCGCAGGTCATCCTCAATCGCGTCCGCAGCCCGGTCTTTCCGCAGACGATCTGCGGCGTTGTCTATCAAGGACAGATGCGCAAAGGCTGCCAGTTCTCCTTCGCCTGCGACGGCCACTCCGACACCCCCCGCGACAACGACCAATGGGCGCTGGCGCAGGATCTCTCCAAGCGCATCATGTCCGGCGAGCTATGGCTCCCCGAAGTGGTTATTCGACCTTCTATCACGCGAACTATGTGAGCCCCCGCTGGGCGCGCCGCATGAACAAGGTCGATCGGATCGGCGCGCATATCTTCTATAAGAAGCGCAACGAAGAGCCTTACATTGTCGAGGCTTCGGCTGCGCCCGAGAACGATGCCGAGTCTGACGATGAAGACGGTTATCTGTTGCCGACGCTGTCTCTCGCCTCGGCGGTCAGCGCCGTTTCAGGTTCGGTCAGCGCCGTCGGCGAGTCCGTCACAAATTCGGTCACCGCCGTTGCGGGCACTAGCGTGGCCGCGCCCACTCAAGCGATGAGTCTAGGTTACGGGGCGAGTGAGTAAGCGCACCGACCGAGATCAGGTCGACGCCCGTCCGGGCAATTTCAGCCACAGTCTCTAAGTTCACGCCGCCCGAGGCTCGGTCAGCACTTTGCCGCGGGCAAGCCTCACGGCCTTCTCCAGCGTCGCAATATCCATGTTGTCGAGCAGCACGGCGTCGATCGGGAACCGCAAGGCCTCCTCCAGCTGTTCGAGCGTGTCCACTTCGACCTCGATCTTGACCATGTGGCCGCCGCGGGCCTTGAGCCGTTCGAGCGCCGGCGCGAGCCCGCCGGCCGCGGCAATATGGTTGTCCTTGACCAGCACCGCGTCATAAAGGCCGAAGCGGTGGTTCACCCCGCCGCCGCAGCGCACGGCGTATTTCTCGAAAGCGCGCAACCCCGGCGTTGTCTTTCGCGTGCAGGCGATGCGCGCGGGCGTTCCTTCGACTTTGGATACATACTCGGCCGTCAGCGTGGCGATGCCGCACAGCCGGCCGAAGAAATTGAGCGCCGTCCGCTCCCCGGTCAGCAGCGCCCGTGTGCGGCCCTCGATTCTCGCGACGGTGGCGCCAGCCTCGACATGCGCACCGTCCTCCACGATCCGGGTGAAGCCAACATTTGGATCGAGTGTCCGGAACGTGGCTTCGGCCAGATCGAGTCCGGCGATGACCGCCGCTCGCGCACCACGATGGCGGCTTCGCCATGCGCGTCCGGTGGGATGATGGGGTCCGTGGTGATGTCCCCCGCGAGCCCCAGATCTTCTTCCAGTGCCGCGCGCACGGCCCGGTCCACGAGCAGCTTGGGCAGCTCATGCCGGGACGGCGTTGTTTTGGTCATCCTTGCGAGACCACCCGCAGCTGCGGCGGACTCGAGACGCCGGCCGCCTCACGGGCAATTTCCTCAGCCTTGCGCAGCGTAAGGAAGCTGCGCTTCGCCTGGGCCTCGTCCGAGGCCGGGTAGTCGCTGCGAAACTGTGCGCCGCGGCTTTCCTTGCGCCTCAGCGCGGCGGCCGTCATTAGCTTGGCGGTGGTGAGCATATTGGCAAGCTGCGGATCGCCGTCGTTCTCCCGCTCAAGCGTAACGATGGTGGCGAGCGCCTTGGACAGCGAGCCCGCGTCTCGGATCACGCCGACTTCCGCCGACCATGGTCCGGCGCAAGGTCTGCTCAGCCTCCGCGTCGTGACGGACGGGAGCGTGCTCCGTCGCTGCGGCGGAAAAA
>NZ_LPWD01000295.1 GCF_001723295.1 Methyloceanibacter marginalis | reverse complement strand
ATCCTGCGCCGTGTGGAGCACGACCTCTTTTATATCGAAAACTGGTCGGTGACCTTCGACCTTTACATCCTTCTCATGACCCCCATCGCCCTTCTCAAGGGCGATAACGCGTACTAGCGAGGCGCAGCCCGTGGCCATCACCTACGATGCCGTGCGCGACCGGGCGGCACCACACGTTGGAAGCCGGGCCAGCCCCGGTCTCAGGCGCCTCGCGCTCCTCTATGTCTGGATCACGGTTGCCACCGGCGGCGTGGTCTATTTCGAGCCCTCGCCGTACGACGCGCTGATGATCGGGGCGGTGGCCGTGTTGCCGCTGGTGGGGCTCGTCGCCCTGCCGCGGGGCCTTGTCGTCTATCTCATGCTGTTATGCGGAATCGTCGCCGGCGGCTATATCGCCAGCACGCAAGCGGGCGTGCTTGGCGTGCCCGTCACCCATGTCACGGTCACGCTCTATCTGGCCTTGTCGTCGGTGGTGATCGCCGGGTTCGTGGCTTACCGCCCCGAAACCCATGTGCGCCTCATTCTTTCGGCCTATATGGCGGCCGCGCTGGTCGCCGCGTCCGCGGCGCTGATCGGCTATTTCAACGTGGTGCCGGCGCTCTACGACATCCTGACTGAGTTCGGGCGCGCGCGCGGCACCTTCAAGGACCCCAATGTGTTCGGCGCCTTTCTTGTGCCGGCGCTGCTTTATGCCTTTCACGCGGTGCTGACGTCGCGCTTGTCGCGCGCGAGCCTCTGGGGCGTCGCCATGACGATCCTGCTGTTCGGCACGCTGCTCAGCTTCTCCCGTGGCGCCTGGCTCAACCTCTTCGTGGCGCTGACCGCCTATTGCTTCTTCGTCTTCGTCATCGCCGCGACAAACCGCGAGCGCATCAAGCTCATCCTCTCCATCGTCCTGGCGGGCGTTCTGGCTGTCGGCGTGTTCGCCGCGGCTCAAAGCATCCCCAAGGTGGCGGAGCTATTGGGAGAGCGTGCCAGCTTCGAGCAGTCCTACGATGTCGGACCCGAGGGCCGGTTCGGCGGTCAAGAGAAGGCCGCGGACCTTGTCATGCAACATCCCCTCGGAATCGGCGCCCTCGAGTTCGGACGCGTCCATCACCACGAGGACGTGCACGAGGTCTATCTCAACATGTATCTGAACACCGGCTGGCTCGGGGGCACGCTCTACATTTTCCTCGTGCTGGCGACCTTGGTGCTCGGCCTCAAGCTCGTGGTCCGCGATCGGGGCGGCGACGGGGTGAGTGCCGTGCTGGTGGCGGCCTTTATCGGCATGATGCTGGAAGGCGCGGTGGTCGATACGGACCACTGGCGGCACTTCTATCTGATCATGGCGGATGATTTGGGGATGCGTGCGCGTCCGTCGCAGACGCCTTAGCTTGCGGAGAAGTGGTCCGGAGCCGGGAGATTGACTCCCGACCCCCGGTCCCCCGAGACCGGTGCGCTAACCGGGCTGCGCTACGCTCGAGTCTCGCTGATCGAGGGCCTTGCATATACTCTTTCAGGCTTGGGAAACAAGTTAAAGCGCCAACGCGGCGCGCCTAATCCTTGGCGTCAGCCGCGGCGAGGATCCTCTGGCACGTCTCGATTTCCTCGAGAACTGCGTAGAGGTCGTCGTCGTCGCCGGCCGGAGCGCGCGCTGCAC